>NZ_JBHUVA010000138.1:0-8535 GCF_042670805.1 Micromonospora sp. NPDC057141
CCCGAATCCGGGTCGGCCCTTCCGCTCAGCGGGGGCGGGTCAGGCGGCGGCGCTCTCGGCCGGTAGGGCCAGCGCCGCCGGCGGCTGCTGGGCGGGAGTGCCGGACGACTTGCGTACCCGGGAGAGTCGACGCTGGACGTACTGGGCCAGCTTCGACAGCGAGTAGTTGACCGCGATGAAGATGGCGGCGATCACCACGTAGACCTGGATCGGGTTGTCCAGCACCCCGATGATCTGCTTGCCGATGTTGAGCGTCTCCTCGTAGCTGATGATGAAGCCGAGCGAGGTGTCCTTGAGCACCACGACGAGCTGGCTGATCAGCGCCGGCAGCATGATCCGGAATGCCTGGGGGAGCAGGATCATCCGGGTGGTCTGCCCCGGGGAGAGGCCGATCGCGGCGGCGGCCTCGCCCTGGCCGCCGGGCAGCCCTTCCATGCCGGAGCGGAGGATCTCGGCGATGACCACGGAGTTGTAGACGGTCAGGCCGATGACGAGGTACCACAGCGAGTCGAAGGAGATGCCGAACTCGGGGAAGCCGCGGGCCACGAAGAAGATGGTGAGCACCACCGGCAGGCCCCGGAACACCTCGACGCAGACGCGGGTGACCGCCGAGAGCGCGACGCTCAAACCCCGCAGCAGGTATGCGAGCGGAGTGGCCATCCCGGTGAAGCGCCGGCGGATCAGGCTCTTGAGCTGGATCCGTAGCACCGCGAGTAGGGTGCCGACCGCCAGTGAGGCGACGATGGCCAGTGCGGCGGCGGTCAGGGTGTTCGTCAGGCCGAAGCCGATCCGGTCCCACACTTGGGAGAAGTTCTCGTTGGAGGGGTCGATCAGCGGCCCCCACAGCTCCAGCGAGAACTGACCCTTGTCGTCCAGCGGACGGTAGATCAGGAAGTATGCCCCGACGGCCAGCAGCACCGTGGCGACGATGCTGCCGATCAGGGTGATCCGTCGCTGGCGAGGGCCGGGGACGTCGTACAGGACGCTGGTCTGCTGACTCATCGGGCCACCGCCTGTCGCTTCTCCAGCCGGTCGAGCAGGGCGCCGAGCGGCACGGTCATGATCAGGTAGCCGATCGAGATGCCGATGGCGACGGGGATGAAGGCGTGGCCCTCGGCCGAGGTGAGCTGGTCGGCGGTCTGGGCGAGGTCGCCGACCACGCCGAAGAAGCCGACCAGCGCGGAGTTCTTGATCATTGCGATGATCACCGAGCCGAGCGGCACGACCGATGCTTTCCAGGACTGTGGCAGCACCACGTACCGCAGGTTCTGACCGAAGGTGAGGCCGAGCGACCGGGCGGCTTCGGCCTGGCCGGCGGGAACCGCGTTCACCCCTGAGCGCAGCGCCTCGCAGACGAAGGCTGCCGTGTAGAGCACCAGGGCGATCAGGGCGAAGCGGAAGTATGGCAGGTCGGTGCCGAGTCGGCTGAAGAGCGTGTCCAGCACGGGGACGCGCAGGAAGTCGGCGTTGGAACCGAGGGCCGGTAGGCCGAAGGCGGCGAAGAACATGACCACGGTCAGCGGCATGTTCCGGAAGACGTTCACGTAGCCGGTGCCGAGCGCGCGCAGCGGCGGCACCGGTGAGATGCGGAGCACCGCCACGGCGGCGCCCAGGACGAGAGCGCCGACCGCAGCGAGCAGGCAGATCTGGAGGGTGAGCCAGAAGCCACCCGCAAAGACGTCGAACTTGTCGATGAGTACGTTCACGGGTCGGTGTTCCTCCCCACCCTCCAGATCGCCGGTCGGTCAGTAGCGGTTGATGGTGGGCGGGGTGCCCAGCGTCGCACCGAACTTGCCGGCGGTGTCGTCCCAGGCCTTCTTCCAGCTGCCGTCGGAGAACGCCTTCTCCAGCGTGTCGTTGATGAAGTTACGGAAGTCCGTGTCCTCCTTCTTCACCCCGATGCCGTACGGCTCCTTGGTGAAGTTGTCGCCGGCCAGCTTGAACGATCCCTCGTCCTTGGCGATGAAGCCGAGCAGGATCACATTGTCCGTGGTGACGGCGTTGACCTGGCCGCCCTTGAGCGCGTCGCGGCACTTGTCGTACGTGTCGAAGAGCACCACCTGGGTGGCGACGTCCTTGACGTACTTCTTGATCTCCTCAGCCGGGGTCGAGCCGGTCACCGAGCAGACCTTCTTGGTGCCGTCCTTGAAGGAGTCCGGACCGGTGATGGTGGTGTCGTCCTTCTTCACCATGATGTTCTGGCCGGCCTCGTAGTACGGCCCGGCGAAGGAGACGCGCTCCTTGCGCTCGTCCTTGATGGTGTAGGTGGCGGCGACCAGGTCGACGGTGCCGTTCGCGATGACGTCCTCACGCACCTTCGACGGCGTCTCGACGTACTCGATCTTGTCTTCGGGGATGCCGAGCTCCTTGACGATGATCTTGGCGATCTCGACGTCGAAACCCTCCGGCTTGCCCGACAGCCCCTTCTGACCGAAGCCCGGCTGGTCGAACTTGGTGCCGACCTTGATCTTCTGGGCCTTGTTGAGCTTTTCCATCGTGCTGCCAGCGGCGAAGGACTTGCTGCCGGCGCCGGCGCCCTCCTCGCCGTCGCCACCGCAAGCCGTCAGGCCGAGAGCCAGAGTGGCCACCGCGGCGACCGCCGCCACGCGCTTCATACGCATACTTTTCTCCTTCTTCGACGGAGCCCGCCGGGGGACGACGCGCTCCACGGACGGACGCCTAGTGCGTCAGGATCTTCGACAGGAAGTCCTTGGCGCGCTCGCTGCGCGGGTTGGCGAAGAACTCAGCCGGCGGAGCGTCCTCGACGAGTTGACCGTCGGCCATGAAGATGACGCGGTTGGCCGCGTGCCGGGCGAAGCCCATCTCGTGGGTGACCACCACCATGGTCATGCCGTCGCGGGCCAGGGAGGTCATCACCTCCAGCACCTCGCCGACCATCTCCGGGTCCAGCGCGCTGGTCGGCTCGTCGAAGAGCATCGCCTTGGGCTGCATGGCCAGCGCGCGGGCGATCGCCGCCCGCTGCTGCTGACCGCCGGAGAGCTGGGCGGGGAACTTGTCTGCCTGGTTGGCGATGCCCACCCGGTCCAGCAGGGACAGTCCGCGCTCGCGCGCGGCGGCCGGCTTCTCCCTGCGGACCTTGATCGGGCCGAGCGTGACGTTCTCCAGGATCGTCTTGTGCGCGAAGAGGTTGAACGACTGGAACACCATGCCGACCTCGCTGCGCAGCCTGGCCAGCGCCCTGCCCTCGGCGGGCAGCGGGGTGCCGTCGAAGGTGATGGTGCCGGAGCTGATCGGCTCCAGCCGGTTGATCGCCCGGCACAGCGTCGACTTGCCCGAGCCCGACGGTCCGATCACGACGACGACCTCGCCCCGGCCGACCGAGAGCGAAACGTCCTGCAGCACGTGCAGCGGCCCGAAGTGCTTGTTGACCCCGTCCAGCACGATGAGCGGTTCGCCCGTCGTCACGTCGTCCACCGTCCCTGTCGTCACGTACGCCTGAGTCGGATGACCCCCGGTCCGGCCACTGTAGGCGGGCCGACGTAGCGGATCGCCACTCATCTGGTCACGGTGCGGTAACACCGGTAACGATCCGCACCGGGAGTCCGGTATCCGTCTCGGGCCGGCTCGACCGGCTGGCGGCGGGGCCCGATCGCGGAGATCATGGGGGGATGACCGAGCCGGTGCGCCTGACCGCCTACGCCCGCGGCGGGGGCTGCGCGTGCAAGATCCCGCCCGGGGAACTGGAGGCGATGGTCGCCGGGCTGGGCCCGTCCAGCGGTGCGGTGGAGCTGCTGGTCGGCCTCGACCACGGCGACGACGCCGCAGTGGTCCGCCTCGACGCACACACCGGCCTGGTGTCCACCGCCGACTTCTTCACCCCGGTCGTCGACGACGCGTACGACTGGGGGCGCATCGCCGCCGCGAACGCGCTCTCCGATGTGTACGCCATGGGCGGCACCCCGCTCGTCGCGCTCAACCTGCTCTGCTGGCCCCGCGAGCGGCTGCCGCTGGAGCTGGCCCGGGAGGTGCTGCGCGGCGGACAGGACGTGGCCCGGGAGGCCGGCTGCCACCTGGCGGGCGGGCACAGCGTCGACGACGACGGCCCGAAGTACGGGCTGGCGGTCACCGGCGTGGTCCGGCCGGAGGAGCTGATCACCCTCGACGCCGGTCGGGCCGGGCTGCCGCTGTCGCTGACCAAACCGCTCGGCGTCGGGGTGCTCAACACCCGGCACAAGGCCACCGGCGAGCGGTTCGCCGAGGCGGTCGCCTCGATGGCGGCGCTGAACCGGGACGCCGCCCGTGCGGCGGTCGCCGCCGGGATCCGCTGCGGCACCGACGTGACCGGGTTCGGGCTGCTCGGACACGCCTCGAAGCTGGCCCGCGCCAGCCGGCTCACGGTGGCGATCGACGCGACCCGGGTGCCCTACCTGCCGGGCGCGCGGGAGGCCGTCCGCGACGGGTACGTCAGCGGCGGCACCCGCCGGAACCTGGACTGGGTGACGCCGTGGACCGACTTCGGGGCGGCCGGCGAGGCGGAGCGGCTGCTGCTGGCCGACGCGCAGACCTCGGGTGGGCTGCTGGTCGCCGGTGAGCTGCCGGGGGCCACGGTGATCGGGGAGCTGCTGCCGCGCGGCGAGCACCTGCTGGTCGTGCGCTGACCCCGGCTCGCCCACCGCACGACCCCGGCTCGCCTACCGCACGGCCCCGGCTCGCCCCGCCGACCTGCGGAGATCCAGGCGGCGCACCATAGCCGATAAACTGTCGTCTTTCCGCCACTGTGCGCGACGGCGGCCCAGGAAATTTTGCCCGGAATGGTCACAGACCGGTAACTTGCCCCCGGCTGCGGTCAAATGCCCCCCACCATCGTCAGTAAGGCCCGATCCGGAGGCCGGTGGGACGAACGCAGCGAGGAGGCGGCGTGACCGAGCTGTGGAACTGGAGAATCGACGGGGCACCCCCGGTGGAGGTGTACCCGGCGCTGGCCGAGGCCCTGGGGCGGGTGGTGATGCCGCTCGCGGTGGCCGACCCGGCCCGGCTGCCGACGTACGCGGTGATCTGCGACGTCTGGGCGGCGCCGGGGGTGTTCGGCACCATGGTGGACTGCTACGGGGTGCCCGAGAGCCTGGCCGAGCTGCCCTGCGTCGCTGCGCTGGCCCGGCTGCTCGGCCGCAACTGCGTGTTGCGTGACGACACCCTCGACGCCGGCCGGCACCTGCTGGTCGCGCCGGACGGCACGATCCGTCCGGTGCACTTCGACGTGCGGGAGACCGACGACGGCGAGGTGCTGAGCAGCCAGCGGCTGTGCAGCGTGGCCCACCCCGGCTGCCGGGGCTGGTCGCGCTGCCACCGGTCGAGGTGGGCTCCGGACTCGGTCTTCCCGGCCCTCGCCGCAGCCTGACCGCCGGTGCCGGCCCGGGGCTCCGGCGGCGAAGCCCGAAGCCCGGCTCGGCCCCGGCGGCCGACCGGCTCAGCCCTCGGTGGCCGGGCGCTGCGGGGCGCCGCCGCGCACCACGAGCTGGTCCAGCAGGGTCGCGGTGGCCTCGGCGACGGCGGCCACCGCCGCGTCGAACGCCGCCGCGTTGTGCGCGGCCGGCGCGCGGAACCCGGAGATCTTCCGGACGTACTGCAACGCCGCCGCCTCGATGTCGGCCCGGCTCACCTCCGGCACGTACGGCTCACGCAGGGTCTTGATGCTGCGGCACACGGCTCCTCCTCGTTCGGGTTCTGTCGGCTCGTGCGGATACGCTGTGCGGGTCATGACTACCGCAGCCGCGGGCAGCCCGCGCACTTATCAGGTGCGCACGTACGGCTGCCAGATGAACGTGCACGACTCCGAGCGCATCTCCGGCCTGCTGGAACAGGCCGGTTACGTGCGTGCCGCCGGGGCCGACGACAACCCCGACGTGGTGGTGTTCAACACCTGCGCCGTCCGGGAGAACGCCGACAACCGGCTCTACGGCAACCTGGGTCACCTGCGCCCCGTGAAGGACAGGCATCCCGGGATGCAGATCGCCGTCGGCGGCTGCCTCGCCCAGAAGGACCGCGGCGACATCGTCCGCAAGGCGCCCTGGGTGGACGTGGTGTTCGGCACGCACAACATCGGCTCCCTGCCGGCGCTGCTGGAGCGGGCCCGGCACAACGCCGCCGCCGAGGTGGAGATCCTGGAGTCGCTCGACGTCTTCCCCTCGACGCTGCCGACGCGGCGCGAGTCGACGTACGCCGGTTGGGTGTCGATCTCGGTGGGCTGCAACAACACCTGCACGTTCTGCATCGTGCCCGCCCTGCGCGGCCGGGAGAAGGACCGCCGCCCCGGCGACGTCCTCGCCGAGGTCCGCGCCCTGGTCGACTCGGGCGTGCTGGAGGTGACCCTGCTCGGGCAGAACGTCAACTCCTACGGCGTCGAGTTCGGCGACCGGTACGCGTTCGGCAAGCTGCTGCGGGCCTGCGGCGAGATCGACGGGCTGGAGCGGGTCCGGTTCACCAGCCCGCATCCGAAGGACTTCACCGACGACGTGATCGCCGCGATGGCCGAGACCCCGAACGTCTGCCACTCGCTGCACATGCCGTTGCAGTCCGGCTCCGACGACGTGCTGCGGGCGATGCGCCGGTCGTACCGGTCGGAGAAATACCTGGGGATCATCGAGCGGGTGCGGGCGGCGATGCCCGACGCGGCGATCACCACCGACATCATCGTCGGCTTCCCCGGCGAGACCGAGGCCGACTTCCAGCGGACCCTGGACGTGGTGCGCGAGGCCCGGTTCTCCTCGGCGTTCACGTTCCAATACTCCAAGCGCCCCGGCACGCCGGCCGCCACCATGCCCGACCAGCTGCCCAAGCAGGTGGTGCAGGAGCGTTACGAGCGGCTGATCGCCTGCGTGGAGGAGATCACCTGGGCGGAGAACCGGAAGCTGGTGGGTCAGACCGTCGAGGTGCTGGTCGCCGTCGGCGAGGGCCGCAAGGACGAGCGCACCGGTCGGATGTCGGGCCGGGCCCGCGACGGCCGCCTCGTGCACTTCGCGACGGGCGCGAACGGCCAGCACGTCGAGGCCGGTTCGCTCGCTGGGGCGATCCGCCCGGGGGACATCGTGCACACCACCATCACGTACGCCGCCCCGCACCACCTCAACGCCGACGGGGAGCCGCTGTCGCACCGGCGCACCCGGGCCGGCGACGCCGCCGAGGCCGGCCGCGCCCCGCGTACCCCCGGGGTGTTGCTCGGTCTGCCCACGATCGGCGCGCCGGCCGCGGCGCCCGCGTCGACGACCGGCTGCGCCGCCCACTGACGCGATCGGGGCCCGCCGCACCGGCGGGCCCCGACCAGCTCAAGGCGGGGTCAGACCGAGATCTTGCCGGCGCCCGCGCCGCCCGTCACGATCGACTTGACGCTGCTCGCGGCGTCGAGCGGGTACGAGTACGGGATGCTCTTCACGCTGCCGCCGGCCTGGCCGCCGCCGGAGTTGACGAAGTGGTTGTTCCGGGCGACCAGGGTGCCCGGCCCGGAGCTGCCCTCACCGAGGTGGAACGGGTCGGCGACGTTCTCGAAGTAGTTGCCCTCGACGAGGACGCCGGCGCTCATGGTGGAGGCCACGCCGTAACCGCCGTTGGCCCGGTAGTAGTTGTTGAACACGTGCACCGGGTTGCCGAAGCGGACCCGGGGGTGCCGCTGGTTGCTGCCGTCGAAGTAGTTGTGGTGGTAGGTCACCCGCAGGTGGCCGGTGTCCTGGCTGGCGTTGCTGTCGCTGTGCCCGAGCAGCATCGACTTGTCGTGGCCGTAGACCCGGTTCCACGACACGGTGATGAAGTCGGAGGCGCGCTTGATGTCGACCGCGCCGTCGTAGCCGCTGGTGAAGGTGTTGTGGTCGATCCAGACGTTGGTGGCCGACTCCTGGACGTTGATCGCGTCGTCGTTCCAGCTCTTGAACGTGATGTTCCGGATGATCACGTTGCGGTCGCCGTTGATGTTGAGGCCGCAGCCGGAGATGGTCGCGCCCGAGTTGCCGAGGATGGTCTTGTTGGACCGGACCCGGAGCATGCCCGAGCAGGAGATGGTGCCGGAGACCCGGATCACCGCCGCGCTGCTGGAGCCGAGGGCGGTGGTCAGCGCGGAGGCGCTGGTGACCGTGGTCGTCGGGGCGCTGCCCCCGCCGGTGGTGCCGCCGTTCTGGGTGGCCCAGCCGACCATGTAGTTCGGCGCGGCCGAGGCGGGCGCGGTGGCGGTGGTGAGGGCCCCGGCGACGAGGACGGAGGCGGTGGCGGCTGCGGCGAGCAGCGTGGTGCGACGTCGTGCCGTGATGCGCATGTGCTTCCCTTCGGTGGTCGCGGGTGCGCGGACCGGTCGGCCGATCGCTGACGCCGGTGCCCGGCTGGGCGTCGGGTCGGCCGGGGACGGTGGCCCGTGTTCCCGCAGGTGTGGACTGCCCTGGGGTGAGAAGCGGCTCCCGTGCTGGCGCCGCCGATGACGCAGGCAAGCGCTTTCCCGATATAAACACAGATATGCATCAATGTAAACCCTGTGCCATCGCTGTCCCGACCTGCGCAAAGATCGGCGGCCGGCACCTGGTGGTGCCGGCCCTG
>NZ_JBHUVA010000139.1:0-7771 GCF_042670805.1 Micromonospora sp. NPDC057141
GAGATCAAACGCTGCCTCAAACGCTACGTCGCCCGAGAGCTCTACCGACGCCTCGAAACCCCAACCGAAGCACTTGACGCGGCATAGGAGCGTCCCACAGCCATCCCCACTCCCGGCCCCGCAGGCACGGCAGTGCGGGCCTGCCGCCACCAGCCAACGCTGCATGACGGTGGACCCTTCCACAAACTCCTTCGAGCCCCCGCGATTCGAACACCTAATGGCCCGCATTTCAAACATGATCTTGCCGCATATCGAACGCGAACCTCCCCGCAGATCGAAACCACCGAGGTTATCATTAGGTCGTGCCGACACCGCATCTGATTCCGCGTCGGGCCGCCGCGCAGGTCGACGCTGCTCTGGCGGACACCCGCGTCGTGCTGATCAGCGGCGCACGCCAGGCAGGCAAGAGCACCTTGGTCCGCCTCGTTGCCGGTGATCGTCTGGCCGAGCGCCGCGATCTTGATCAGGCTCAAGACCGGGCGGCGGCGATCGCCGACCCCGTCGGGTTCGTGGACTCCCCCGAACTCCTGGTCATCGACGAGATCCAACGCGCTCCGGAACTGCTGCTGGCCATCAAGGCTGCCGTCGACGAAGATCCCCGCCCAGGCCGGTACCTACTCACCGGCTCGTCTCGGCTGTTCGGCATGGTGGCTGCCCCGGACGCGCTGCCCGGCCGGATGGAAACCGTCGAGCTCTGGCCATTTTCCCAAGGCGAACTCGACGGATCCCTGGACGGATTCATCGACGCCGTCTTCGCGCTCGGCCCGGACCTGCGACACGAGTCGGACGTGACCCGCGCCGACTACGCGGCCCGAATCGTGCGCGGCGGCCTACCCGAGGCTACCACCCGCACCGACCCACGCCGCCGCCAACGATTCCTCGACGCCTACGTCCAGGCGCTCATCGACCGCGACGTCCGGCAGTTGTCCGACATCCAGCACAAGGGCGAGCTACGCAAGCTGGTACGCCTCCTCGCGGCCAGATCCGCGACCATCATCGCCGCCAACTCCCTCGAATCCGCCCTCGGACTCAGCCGGCCGACGATCGCCCGCTACCTCCAAGCCCTGGAAGAGATCTTCCTGATCAAACGGATCCCCGGCTGGTCCCGCAACCTCGGCACCCGCGCCACCGCGGCGCCAAAACTCATCTTCGTCGACTCGGGCATCGCCGCCAACGAAATCGCGACCGACGCCCGCGCACTGCTCCGGCCGGGCGCACCGTTCGGCCCGCTGCTCGAGTCATTTGTGCTCTCCGAGCTGTCCCGGCAGCTCACCTGGTCCGAGCAACTCGTCGATCTCTCCCACTACCGGGACCAGAGCAGGTACGAAGTCGACGCGGTGCTCGAAAACAGATCCGGCCACGTGGTCGGGATCGAAGTCAAAGCAGCCACCACCGTCGGACCCGACGACTTCCGCGGCCTACGCCGACTCGCCGACCGACTCGGCAACGACTTCATCGCCGGCATCGTCCTCTACACCGGAACCTCCACGCTGCCGTTCGGCGACAAACTTCGCGCCCTACCGGTCAGTGCTTTGTGGCAGGTTCCCACCCCTCCAGCAGACTGACCTCGCCCCCTTCCGCAGGTCGCTCCCAGCCGGCGAGAGCACACTGAATGACCTAAAGCTGATCTTCGGCAAGCAAGCACAGTAACGCGCGTCTGCGACCCGTTAACGTGAAACAGAACAGGAAGCCGCAGGTCATCAGCCTATGGGTACAGATAGAGCGTCGTCTTAGGAGTCTCCATGTGGCTCCGGTTGATCTTGGTGGGCAGGGTGGATCGGCCGGCGGGAGCGGGGTCTCGTCGGCGGGGAGCGGTCTGGTTCAGGCTGCGGCGCGGATCACCGGTGCCGGTCGGATAAAGGTCTTGCGGTCACGGACAAGGGCCCAGAGAACGTCGACGCGTCGTCGGGCGAGGGCGAGTATGGCTTGCTGGTGATTCTTTCCTTCGGCACGCTTCTTCTCGTAGTAGGCACGCGATGCAGGGCATTCCCGGGCGGCGGTGAACGCGGCCATCCACAGAATGTGCCGCAGCCGCCGATGAAGCGACGAGGCTGCCGATGGTTCCCGGAGACCGTTCCGGAGTCGCGGGAGACGGGTGCCAGGCCCGCATGCGCGGCCAGTTTGGCGGGGCTGTCGTACTCGGTCATGCCGGCGGTGTGCACCAGCAGTTCGGCGGTCAGCAGGGGGCCCATGCCGGGCATGCTCCCGATGATCGGCGCGAGGGGGTGCTGGTCGAGCTGGTCGGCGATGAGGTCGTCGACGGCGGCGATGCGTTGTTCGAGGACGAGGATTTCGGTGGCCATCTGCCCGACCACCACGGCAGCAGCACGCTGGCCGGGCAGGGTGACAGTCTGCTGCCGGGCGGCGGCGACCATCGCCTCGGCGACCTGGACGGCGTTCTTGACGTGCCCGCGGCGGAGCAGGGCGATGATGCGGTCGACGCCGGCGTGCCGAATCGCCGCCGGTGTCTGCCAGCACGCCAGGACCATCATCGGGGCCTTCCGGTTCAGGTCCACCGCCCGCTCCAGGGCGGGACTGATCCCGGTGAGGAGTTCCTGCAACCGGAACAGGGTCGCGACGCGCTGGCCGACGAGGTCGGCGCGGTAGCCGGTCAGGACGGTCAGTTCGGCAAGGAGCCGGTCGGAGGGTTCCAGGATCGGGATGTCGGGGCGCATGCGGATTGGTCTGGGCGATGACGACCGCGTCGCGGGCGTCGGTCTTGTTCTCTCCGGCGAACGCGGCGGCCATGTGGAACGCGACGGTGCCGGAGACATAGCGGACCTGCACCTGCCGCCGCCACAGCAGGGTCAGCAGCAGCGCGGACAGGCCGGTGGTGACGTCGACCGCCCAGCAGACGCACGGCCGTGCGTCGACACCTCGGCCATGACGGTGAGCAGGGTGGTCTCGTCGTTGGCGACCCGGCGGGAGTAGACGAGCCGGCCGCCGCCGTCGACGGCGGCGACGTGGTGGTGGGTTTTGCCGATGTCCACGCCGATCCACAACTTCGCCACCGTCGTGCTCCCCTTCGTTGATCGGTTCTCTCGGATGCCCTTTGTCTGTGGGTTCGGGTTTGCCGGCACCTTCTACGAATGCGATCGCAGGTCGCGGGTCTCCATCAGCGGTCTACCGAATCTCGCAGACGACGAAGCGGCGGGTGGCATCTCCTACCGTCAGCCAAGCGATCTCGACGAAACACACGCAGCCATACCCGCCACTTCCTGGGCATCACGGTCTACGGCCACCAGGGCCGCGCCCGTTCAACCAAGCCCACCCGCGAGGCGAGAGTTGGTGGCACCTCGAAGCTCAGCCACGATCACGGCGGAACACACACAGCCATCCCCACTCCCGGCCCCGCGGGCACGGCGAACTCAGCCTGCCGCCGTCGCCGGCCGGCACCACGGACACGATGTGCGAGCCCGCGTGTCAACGCCGGCCGAAGGTTCTACGCGGCGTCGACCGGCTGCCCGCTCCCAGGCGTGGAGGCGTGCAGCCGGGCAGGCGACGGGCCTCACGGAAATCGTCCTCCGCGGACTTCGGAGGCTGGATCAGCACGAGGCCGACGCGTGCCGGCGTTCGGCGGAGCGGGTGAGCCATTGCCCGACGATCTCCTCATGGGTTCTAGCCTCACAGTCAGGGTTGACCTTTGTCCTGGCCGGTCCGCGGGCGGGCGGGTCGGGATCGGCGTATCGGGAGGCTCGTTCTCGCATGGGAAACTCTCGCCGTGAGCTCAGGTGTTCCCCGGACGATCAAGGCAGTTGACACGTCAGAGTTGATCCGGCTCGACACCGAGGCGATTCATTGCGGACTGAACCGCAATCACGGGGCAGGGTGGTTGGCGGAGTTCGCCGATCCAGCAGCGGTGCACTATCTGTGGCCGGTACTGGTGCACCGGTTGGGGCACCGGCCTGAGTCTTCGCCGCACTGGCGGTGCATGCTGCTTTTGACGGTGCGAGACGGCCAGCAGATCTTGTCCCTGCTGGATGTCCTGCCCGCCTCGTTCGAGGATCTACCCGAGACGCTGGATGCGGCCACGAAGGCCAAGATCGCCCACCGGCTGGAGCATGAGGGCCTGCTGACGCAGGCGCAGTGGGCCGACCTCAACCCCTGATCCGGGTACTGCTTGGCGGTGATATACGGGCGGCTGATATCGAGCGACGAACCGTGCGTCAGGTGTCGAGGCCTGCGAGGTTGAGGCGTTCGAGCAGGCTGGGCTTGCGGGCGTGCGCCGCCCGGAGCTCGGCCAGCCGGTGTCGGAACGACGGGCTGTCCCCGTCGCGATCGCTGAGTTCGCGCAGGTCGACGAGGAGTTGAACGGCGGTGTCGTACTCGCGGGGTTTTTTCGTGGCGATGAGTTCGTCGACGCGCTGCCATGCGGCGGGTTGGTCGACGGCGAGGGTGTCGAGGTGCCGTTGCCGGGCTGCTACGGCGGACCGTTCCCGGCGGACCCGGTCGCGTTCACGCTGCTCGGCGTCCCGTCGTTCCCGCTCGGCGCGCAACTCCGCGGCGGTGGCGAGCAGTTCCCCGGCGGTGCGGGCGACTGCCGGGGTGGGTGTGTCAGTACGGTGTGCGTCGCGGTAGCGGCGCAGCAGTCGGCTGCGCAGATGGCTGTCGCCGCCGGTGACCAGGTCGATCAGGATGGTGTCCTTGTCCCGAGCGGGCAGCCCGACGACCCAGGTGCGTAGTTGCGTAGCGGTCGGTTCACCGGAGGCGGCCGGCGCCGACCCGGCCGCCGCGGCCGCGATCAGGTCGGGGTCGATGCGCAGGAACTCAGCTAGGGCGGTGAGGGCCGCGTCGAGGGTGTCCAGCCCGGCGGGGACGGGCGGTTCGGGCTCGTCGTCGGTGATCTCCTCGGACTGTACGCAGCGCAGCCAGGCCAAGTAGAGCAGGCGCAGGTCGCCGGCGGCGAGGCCGGCCCGGACCGGGATGATGGAGGTGAGTAGACCGTGGCCGTCGAGGTCCCACTCGTCGGTGCCGTCCTCGTCCTCGTCATGCAGGTCGATCATGACGTGCTTGCCGCCGGTCCACGCGGACGCGCTGTCACCCTGGCAGTACTGGGCGACGATGGCGGGGTCGAGCACGTGTTTCGGTAGCCGGAGCATCAGCTGGCGGGTACCCCAGTTCGCCAGGTACAGGTGCGCGTCGAAGTATCGTTCCATCAGCGTGCGCGGGTCGCCCTTGAAGTTGCCCCACTCGTAGGTGTTCACAAAGCTGGTGGCGGTGATGTCGGCGCGGGTCGACAGCGACCACAGCTCGGCCCGCTCCCGGCCGGTGAGGGGCCGATCGACGGCGGTGGACTCGTAGTACTGGTACTCGCTCATCGCGGCCTACCTTCCGGCCCAGTGCCGGTAGGCGTCGATCCACGCGGCACCGTCCGGCATAGGGGTGGGTAGCGGCAGGTCGAGAAGGCCGACTCGCTGCCGGTGGCGGCCCCGGGCGCAGACCGCGACGATGCTGTCCGCTGCCAGCTCGACCTTGCCTACGGTGACCTCGACGCCGAGGACGGTGGTGGTGAACGGCACCGCCAGATGCTCCTCGATCATGGTGAACAGGCCGCTGCGCTCGTCCTCGTGACCGTCCGTGTCGACGGTGGCTTCCTCGATCATCGCCTCGAGCGCGGTACTCCGCTTCGATGCCATCGGCGCAGGATAGCGGACCGGTGCCGGGGTGTTCGGAGCCAGATGCGCGAGGATGGTCGGCATGGGTTCGGTGGCCAAGTTCGTCGATCTTCGGCGGGAGGTGGAGCGGTTACGGGCGGAGAACGCCCGGCTGGGACGTCTGCTGGAGTTGCGCGGTCAGGACACGTCTGCGGCGCCGGAGCAGTTGTCCGCGCCGGTTGAGCCGCCGGGGCTGGTCACCATGGCTTCGCCCACGCAGGACAAGCTGGCGCTGTTCGCCGACCGGTTCCGGGCCCGGGCCGATGTGTACGCCGTGCGGTGGGACAACGCCCGTACCGGCGCTGCCGGGTGGATGCCCGCGGTCGCGGGCGGTTGGCGTAAGGGTATGGACCGGCGGGGCGCCGCCTACCTGCCCCGGACGACGGAGGTCGTCGCGGCGCATCTGGTCGGCGACGTGTTCATGGGCCTGTACCCGCTGATGCCCGGCAACACCTGCCACTTCGTCGTGGCCGACTTCGACGGGCCGACGGCGATGCTCGACGCCCTCGCCTACGTGAAAGCGGCACGAGCCAGCGCGGTGCCCGCCGCGATGGAGATCTCCCAGTCAGGCCGCGGCGCCCACGTGTGGATCTTCTTCACCGGCGCTGTTCCCGCGGCCACCGCGCGCGCCGTCGGCACGGTCCTGTTGCGCGAGGCGATGGTGCTGCGCGGGTCGATGAACCTGCGGTCGTACGACCGGCTGTTCCCCAACCAGGACGTCCTGCCCGAGGGTGGCTTCGGCAACCTCATCGCCGCACCGCTTCAGGGACGCCGCCGCAAGGATGGACTGACCACCTTCCTCGACCTCGGCACCCTCGAGCCGTACACCGACCAGTGGGCGTTCCTGTCGACGCTGGACCGGCTCAGCCCCGGCGACGCCGAACACGTCGCCCGGCAGGCCAAGCAAGCCGTCACCGGTGCCGACGTCGCCGCGATGAGCCGGTCCGCCGCGACGCAGGTGCATCCTCCGCTGCCTCCGGTGGTCCACGCGGAGACTGGTGCCGGGCTGAGCATCGACGCCGGACAGCTCACCCCCGCCGCACTGGCGACGTTCAAGCACGCCGCTGCCATGGTCAACCCGAAGTTCTACGAGTTGCAGAGACTCCGCAAGTCCACGTGGGACACCCCGCGCTTCATCCAGGGCTACGACCTCACCCTCGATGATCACCTGGTCCTCCCGCGGGGCCTGCGGCACACCATCGCCGCGATCGTCGAGCGCGCCGGGTCGCGGCTGGCCGTCACGGACGCACGAAACCCCGGGACCGAGATCGACGCCGCGTTCACCGCCGAACTCACCGGCAAGCAGGCCGACGCGGTCGGCGCGCTTCTCGCCCACGACGACGGGATCCTGGTCGCTCCACCAGGCTCCGGCAAGACCGTCATGGCCTGCGCCGTGATCGCCGAACGCAACACCTCCACCCTGGTCCTCGTCGACCGCAAAGCCCTCGCCGACCAGTGGCGCACCCGCGTCGAGCAGTTCCTCGGCATCAAGCCGGGTCAACTCGGCGGCGGCCGACGCAAGCTCACCGGCACGGTGGACATCGTGTTGCTGCCCTCCCTCGCCCGGCGCGACGACGTCGCCACCCTGACCCAGGGGTACGGGCACGTCATCGTCGACGAATGCCACCACCTCGGCGCCGCCGCGTACGAGCACTCGGTCAAACGGATCGCCGCGCAGTTCTGGCTCGGTCTCACCGCCACCCCCACCCGACGCGACGGCCTCGGCCAACTCGTCACCTGGCAACTCGGACCCGTCCGGCACACCCTGACCGACGAGGAACAAGGCACCCTCGCGGCAGCGATGCACGTCGACGCCGGACCCCGACGAGCGCTGTTCATCCACGAGGCCACCTTCCAGCCCGGCGACATCGACCTTGACGCCCCCGGCGCGCTCGCCGAGGTGCACCGGCGACTGGCCCTCGACGAGCCCCGCAACACCCAGATCACCGACGACGTCGCCGTTGCCCTGACCCGCGGTCGCAACTGTCTCGTCCTGACCCGGCGGGTCGCCCAGGTCGAGGCTCTCAGAGGGCGGTTTGGAGATTCTTGAGTTGGTCTATGCGTTGAGCCCGGTTGGTGGTCTTCCGGCGGGTTTGTTGTGGGTCTCTACCAGTCGA
>NZ_JBHUVA010000140.1:0-7434 GCF_042670805.1 Micromonospora sp. NPDC057141
GACGACGAACACGCCGTATCCACCGTCACCGCCGGCCCCTCGAACCCGAACACGTACGACACCCGCCCCGACGCCACACTCGCCGCCGTACCCGTCATCACGTAGCCCTGCGCGTCCTCGGGAACCCGGTGCAGGCGGGTCACGTAGTCGTGGTGCACGATGCCGGTGAAGACGCCGACGTCCCGGCCCCGCAGCGACGTCGGGTCGATGCCCGCGCGTTCGAGGGCCTCCCACGACGCCTCCAGCAGCAGCCGCTGCTGCGGATCCATCGCCAGCGCCTCGCGCGGGGAGATGCCGAACAGGGCGGCATCGAACAGGGCGGCGTCGTGCAGGAACCCGCCCGCCCGGGTGTAGGACGTCCCGGGGTGGGCGGGGTCGGGGTGGTAGAGCCGGTCGACGTCCCAGCCCCGGTCGGCCGGGAACGGGGTGATCGCGTCGCGTCGCTCGGACACCAGCCGCCACAGCTCCTCCGGGCTGTCGACGCCGCCGGGGAACCGGCCGCTCGTCGCGACGATCGCAATGGGGTCGTCCGCGTCGACCGTCGCGGGCAGGACCGCCCGGTCCCCCGCGTCCCGCACCCCGTGGAGGGCGTCGCGCAGGTGCGCGGCGAGGGCGGCGGGGGTGGGGTGGTCGAAGACGACGGTGGTCGGCAGCTCGACGCCGGTGTGGTCGCGCAGGCGGTTGCGCAGCCGGACGGCGCCGAGCGAATCCATGCCCAGGTCCTTGAAGGGCTGCCCGAGGTCCAGGTCCGCGTCCGGGCGGTGGCCGAGCACGACGAGGGCGCTCTCCCGGACGAGATCCACGAGATCCACGAGGTCACGCGGGGCGGAGACGGCGGACGGGGCAGGGACGGCGGGCGGCGCGGAGACGGCGGGCGGGGCGGGTGCGTGCGCGGGCGGGGACGCAGCGGTCTCGTGCTCGGCGGTCTCGTGCTCGGCGCCGATCCAGAAGCGCTCGTGCTGGAAGGCGTAGGTCGGCAGGTCCGGGCCGAGGGTGGCGGTGCCTGACCGGCCGAGGATGGCGGGCCAGTCGACGGCGATGCCGCGCACGTGCAGGCCGGCGACGGCGGTGAGGACGGCGAGCGGCTCGTCCGTGCCGGCGGGCAGGCTGGTCAGGCAGGCGGCCTCCGGCATGTCCGGCGCTTCGAGCAGCATGGCGGTCAGCGCCCCGCCCGGGCCGGCTTCGAGGAAGGTCGTGGCCCCCTCGGCCCGCAGCGTCGACACCGCGGCACCGAAGCGGACGGCGTGCCGCAACTGCCGCACCCAGTAGCCGGCGGTGCCGAGTTCCCCGCCGGTGTCGAGGGCACCGGTGAGAGTGGACACGATCGGGATGGCGGCGCTGCCGTAGGTCAGGCCCTCGGCGACGGCGCGGAACTCGTCGAGCGCCGGCTCCATCAGCGCGGAGTGGAACGCGTGGCTGACGCCCAGCCGGCGCGTCCGGTGGCCGTCCCGGCGCAACCGGTCCACGACCGCTTCGACGGCCTGCCGCTCGCCGGAGAGCACCAGCGACTCGTCGCTGTTGACGGCGGCCACGCAGACGATCCCGGTGGCCTGGCGCAGCAACGGCTCGACGTCCGCCTCGGTGGCCCGGACGGCGGTCATCGCGCCGCCGGCGGGCAGCGCGTCCATCAGCCTCGCCCGCGCGGCGACCAGCCTGGCGGCGGCGCCCAGGTCCAGCACCCCGGCGACGTGGGCCGCCGTGATCTCCCCGATCGAGTGCCCGGCCAGCAGCGCGGGCCGCACCCCCCACGAGGCGAGAAGCCGGAACAACGCGGTCTCCAGGGCGAACAGGGCGGGCTGGGCATAGAGGGTGCGGTCGATCAGCTCCGCGCCGGGCGTTCCGGGCGCGGCGGACAGGACCTCGGCCAGCGGCCGGGGCAGGTGCCCGCCGAGCTGCCGTTCGACCTCGGCGACCGCCTCGGCGAAGGCGTCCCGGAAGACGGGGTGGCAGCGGCGCAGCCCGGCGCCCATGCCCGCCCACTGGCTGCCCTGCCCGGTGAACACCACGGCGACGGCACCCTCGCCGGCGGTGCCCGTGACCGTGGCCCCGCCGGCCTCCCCCCGTTCGAGGTCGCGCAGCTCGCCCACCAGATGATCGCGGCCGGTCGCCAGGATCACCGCGCGCCGGTCGAGGTGGCTGCGGGCCGTCGCCTGGGCGTGGGCGACGTCGCCGAGCGGCAGCGCGGCCGGGGCGGCGGCGACGAACGCGGCGACCCGGCCGGCCTGGCCGCGCAGGCCGGCCGCGGTGCGCGCCGACACGACCACGGGCACGAGGGCGGGATCGGCTGCCGGGGGTGTGCTCGGGGGGTCGCCGGCCGGCGCGGCTTGTTTCTCCTCGTCGCCGTGCTCTTCACCGGCCTCCAGGACGATGTGGGCGTTCGTGCCGCCGATGCCGAAGGACGAGACACCGGCCCGGCGGGGGCGGCCGGCCTCCGGCCAGTCGCGGGCCTCGGTGAGCAGCCGTACCCCGCCCGCCGACCAGTCGACGTGCGACGACGGGCGGTCCACGTGCAGGCTGGCGGGCAGCACGCCGTGCCGCATGGCCATGACCATCTTGATGACACCGGCGGCACCGGCGGCGGCCTGGGCGTGGCCGATGTTCGACTTCACCGATCCCAGCCACAGCGGCCGGTCCGGGTCCCGTTCCCTGCCGTACGTCTCCAGCAGCGCCTGCGCCTCGATCGGGTCACCGAGCCTCGTGCCGGTGCCGTGCGCCTCCACCGCGTCGACGTCGGCGCAGCCGAGCCCGGCGTTCGCCAGGGCGGCGCGGATGACCCGTTGCTGGGCGGGACCGCTCGGTGCCGTCAGGCCGTTCGACGCGCCGTCGGAGTTCACCGCCGACCCACGGACGACTGCGAGAACCTGATGGCCGTTGCGGCGCGCGTCGGAGAGGCGCTCGACCAGCAGCAGGCCGGCGCCCTCGGACCAGCCGGTGCCGTCGGCCGCGTCGGCGAACGGCTTGCACCGCCCGTCGGGGGCCAGGCCGCGCTGGCGGGAGAACTCGACGAACGTCTCGACGGTGCCGATGACGGTGACGCCGCCGGCCAGGGCGAGCGAGCACTCCCCCTGTTGCAGCGCACGCACCGCCAGGTGCAGGGCCACCAGCGACGACGAGCACGCCGTGTCGACGGTGATCGCCGGGCCCTCGAAGCCGTAGTGGTAGGCGATCCGGCCGGACACGACGCTGCCGGAGCTGCCGGTGAGCCGGAATCCCTCGGACCCGGGGGACCGGTGCAGCCGCATGCTGTAGTCGTGGCTGTTGATGCCCGCGAACACGCCGACGTCGCGGCGGGGCAGGGTGGTCGGGTCGATGCCGGCGCGTTCGAAGACCTCCCAGGACGTCTCCAACAGCAGGCGCTGCTGCGGGTCCATGGCGAGCGCCTCGTTCGGCGAGATGCCGAAGAACGCGGCGTCGAAGCCGGCGGCGTCGTCGAGGAACGCGCCGTGCCGCACGTACGTCGTGCCCGGGTGGTCGGGGTCGGGGTGGAACCTGCCGTCCGGCGGCCAGCCACGGTCCGTGGGGAAGCCGGTGACCGCGTCGACGCCGTCGCGCACGACCCGCCACAGGTCCTCGGGGCTGTGCACCCCGGCCGGGAAGTGGCAGGCCATGGCGACGATGGCGACGGGTTCGCCGAAGTCCGCCACGGGTGCGGCGGCGGCCGGGGCCGCGTCGCGGCCGGTGAGGCGGTCCCGCAGGTACGCCGCGAGCGCGGCGGGTCGCGGATGGTCGAACGCGATGGTCGCGCCGAGCGTCAGGCCGGTGTCGGCGGCCAGCCGGTTGCGCAGCTCGATGGCGGTCAGCGAGTCGAGGCCGGCGTCCCGGAACGGCCGGTCGGCGGGCACGGCCTCCAGGCTGTCGTGGAAGAGCACGTCGGCGGTGTGCCGACGCACCAGCCGCAGCAGCGTGGCGAGCTGTTCCGGCTCGCTCAGGCCCGCCAGCCGGGCCGACCCCGGGGCCACGGCCACGGCCCCGGAGTGGGCCTTCGGGCGGCGCGGGGGGACGAGCGCCCGCAGCAGCGGGGCGACGGGTTCGCCGCGGTCGGCGGCGCGCAGCGCGGCGAGGTCGAACCGGGCGGCGACGACGTCCGGGGGCGTGTCCGCGCGCAGCGCGGCGTCGAGCAGCGCCATGCCCTCGTCGGCGCCGAGACCGATCATGCCGCCGCGCCGGGTCCGGGCGAGGTCGACGTCGCTCAGGTGGCGCGTCATGCCGCTCGCCTGGCTCCAGTAACCCCACGCCACGGACACGGCCGGCAGGCCGAGGCGGCGGCGCTCCCGGGCCAGGGCGTCGAGGCAGGCGTTGGCGGCGGCGTAGTTCGCCTGCCCCGGGTTGCCGAGCAGGCCGGCGGCCGAGGAGTAGAGGACGAACGCCGCCAGGTCGCGGCCGAGGGTCAGCTCGTGCAGGTGCCGCGCCGCGTCCAGCTTGGGCCGCAGCACGGTGTCGAGGCGGCGGGGATCGAGCGCGGTGACGACGCCGTCGTCGAGGACCCCGGCGGCGTGCACGACCGCAGTGAGCGGGGCGTCGTCCGGGATGCCGGCCAGCAACTCGCGGACCTGCGCGCGGTCGGCGACGTCGCAGCGGGCGACCGTGACGGTGGCGCCGAGGCCGGTCAACTCGTCGCGCAGGGCCGCCGCCCGGTCGGTGCGGCCACCCCGCGTGGCCAGCAGCAGGTGGCGTGCCCCGTGGCGGGTGATCAGATGCCGGGCGGTGATCGCGCCGAGCAGCCCGGTCCCGCCCGTGATCAGCACGGTGCCGGCCGGATCGAGCGGTCGCGCGGCGGGCGCGTCGCCGTGCGGCGTGTGCACCAGGCGCGGCACCTGCGCGCCTGTCCGGCGTACCCGGATCTGGGGTTCGCCGGTGGCGATCGCGGCGGGCAGCGCGTCCCGGGACTCCTCGTCGGTGGCGACGAGCAGGATCCGGCCGGGGTGTTCCGACTGCGCCGAGCGCACCAGCCCCCACACCGCCGCCGTGGCCGGGTCGTCGCGGTCGGAGGTGTGCACGACCAGCCGGCTGTCCGCCGTGGCCGGGCCGGCCAGCCAGGTCCGCAGCGTCGCCAGGGTGTCGGCGAGCACGGCCCGGGGGTCCCCGCCCCCCGGCACCTCGTGGCGCACGTGCTCCGGCGGTGGCGTCGCCGTCGCGTCGGGCAGGGCGACGTCGACCCAGTCGACGTGGCACAGCGGGGGCCCGGCGGCCGCTGCCGTCGGGTCCGGCCCGGCCGTCACCGTGCCGGACAGCACGGGCGCACCGGCCGGGTCGGTCAGGAGCAGCCGGTGCCCGTCGCCGCAGGCCGCCGACCGGACGGTGAGTTCCGTGGCACCGGTGGCGTGCAGGACGACGTCGGTCCAGCTCACCGGCGTGGTTGCGGGCGCGACGACGGTACGCACGGCCGCGTCGAGCAGCGCCGGGTGCAGCCCGTACCCGTCGGGATCGCCGTCGAGGACCACCCGCCCGGCCTCCGGCGCGGGCAGCGGGGCGGGTTCCGCGAGGGCCGGGGCCAGCAGGCCGTGGGCGTGCCGCGTCCACGGCTCGTCCGCGCCCGCCCCGGCCGCCCGGGTCCAGCACTCGACGGTACGGCGCAGCCCGTCGCCGGGACCGCCGACCGTCACCCGGACGTCGAGCGCGCCGTGGGCGGGCAGCACGATCGGAGCGTCGATGCTCAGGTGAGCGATGCCGGGGGTGCCGGTCTCGTCGCCGGCGCGGACGACGACGTCGAGCAGGGCGGTGGCGGGAACCACCGTGCCGCCGTCCGCCCGGTCGCCGGTGACCCAGGGGAACGACCGCGCCGACCAGCGGGCGACGGCGACGACCCCGCCGGAGTCCGGCTGGGCGACGAGGGCACCGACGAGGGGGTGCCCGGCTTCGCTCAGGCCCACGCCTGCGGCGTCGGCGCGAGCCGTGGTCGCCGCCAGCCAGTAGGGCCGGTGGTCGAAGGCGTACGGCGGCAGCTCGGCCCGCCCCCGGGCGGGCGGGGACACGGCGGTCCAGTCCACGGTGACACCGGTGACGTGCAGCCGGGCCATCGAGATCGCGAGGCGGCGCAGGTCGCCCTCGTCGCGGCGCAGGGATTCCGTGACCACTGCGGTGGCCCCGGCGGCGTCGACGATCTCGGTCACCGGCTGCACGAGCACGGGGTGCGCGCTCACCTCGACGAACGTCGTGAAGCCGTGGTCGAGCAGCGTGGCGACGGCGGGGGCGAAGCGCACCTGGTGCCGCAGGTTGCGCACCCAGTAGCCGCCGTCGAGGCCGCCGTCGGCGGTGATCCAGTCGCCGGTGACGGTGGACAGGAGCGGGATCTGCGGCGCGCGTGCGCGCACCCCGGACAGCGCCGCGCCGAGGGCGTCGGAGACCTGCTCGACCTGCGCGGTGTGCGAGGCGTAGTCCACGGCGACGCGACGGACGCGGACGCCGTCGGCCTCCCACGCGGTCAGGACGTCCTCCAGCGCGGCGGCGGGGCCGGCGACGACCACCGAGGAGGGGCCGTTCACCGCCGCCACCGACACCGGGCTGCCCGCTGCCAGCCGGCGGGCGGCCTCGGCCTCGCCGAGGGCCACCGACGCCATCGCCCCGCCCCCGGCGAGGACGTCGCGGACGAGTCCCGCGCGGACGGCCACGGTCCGCGCGGCGTCCGGCAACGACAGCGCCCCCGCCACGTACGCCGCGGCGATCTCGCCCTGGGAGTGGCCCACCACCGCGCCGGGGACGACGCCCGCCGCCCGCCACACCGCCGCGAGCCCGGCCATCGTCGCGAAGGAGGCGATCTGGACGACGTCCACCCGCGCCGCGAGTTCGGCGGTGAGGTCGCCGCGCAGCGCGTCGACCAGCGAGAAGTCGGCGTACGGCTCGACCGCGGCGGCGCACTCGTGCACCTGCGCGGCGAAGACGGGTGAGCTGTCGAGCAGGTCCCGGCCCATCCCGAGCCACTGCGTGCCCTGGCCGGGGAAGACGAAGGCCACCTTGCCCGGCCGGGCGGATCCCCGCACGGCCCCGGCGTCGCCGCGGCCGTCCGCCACGGCGCGTAGCCGCTGTGCGGCCTCGGCGGGCGACGCCGCGACGACCACCGCACGCTCGTCGAACAACGCCCGCGCCGCGAGGGCCGCGGCGACGTCCGGCAGCGGGGTGTCCCCGGCCGCCACGAACTCGGCGAGGCGCGCCGCCTGCCCGGCCAGGGCGGTCGGGGTCTTCGCCGACAGGGCGAGCGCGGTCGGCGCGTCGGCGGGTGGGACCTGCGGTGGCACCGGCGCGTCGGGGGCCTCTTCGAGGATGACGTGCGCGTTCGTCCCGCTGACGCCGAACGAGGACACCCCGGCGCGGCGGGGACGCCCGGGCCGCGGCCACGGCCGGGCCTCGGTGAGGAGGCGGACGGTCCCCGACGACCAGTCCACCTGCGACGTCGGCTCCCCCACATGCAACGACGCCGGCAACACCCCACGCCGCAAC
>NZ_JBHUVA010000141.1:0-7249 GCF_042670805.1 Micromonospora sp. NPDC057141
CCCGCAAGGGTGGTCGCGGCCGCGGGCCACGGCTCCTGTCCCGCACCGACCGCGTGGTGATCACGCTGATGGTGCTCGTACCGCTGCTGCTGGTCGTCGCGCTGGTCTGGCTCCCGGCGGCTGCCACGGTGGCGCTGTCCGGCACCAACTGGGACGGCATCGGCCCCCTCGACGAGATCGAGTGGGTGGGTGGCCGCAACTACTCCGACGTGATCAACATCTATCCGCCGTTCGTGCCGGCGGTGCAGAACAACCTGTTCTGGCTGGCGGCGCTGTTCGTGGTCGCCACCCCGTTCGGCATGTTCCTCGCCGTGCTGCTGGACAAGGAGATCCGCGGCAGCCGGTTCTACCAGACCGCGCTCTACCTGCCGGTGGTGCTCTCGCTGGCGCTGATCGGCTTCGTCTGGCAGCTCATCTACTCCCGCGACCAGGGCCTGCTCAACGCGGCGCTGGGCACCAGCACAGACTGGTACGGCGACCCGGACGTCAACATCTGGGCGGTGCTCGTCGCCGCCGGCTGGCGGCACGTCGGCTACATCATGCTGCTCTACCTGGCCGGGCTGAAGGGCGTCGACCCGTCGCTGCGGGAGGCCGCCGCCGTCGACGGCGCATCCGAGGCCAGAACCTTCTTCAAGGTGGTCTTCCCGGTGCTGCGGCCGATCAACATCATCGTGCTGGTGGTGACGGTCATCGAGTCGCTGCGCGCGTTCGACCTGGTCTGGGTCGTCAACAAGGGCCGCAACGGGCTGGAACTGATCTCCGCGCTGGTCACCCAGAACGTGGTCGGCGAGGCCAGCCGCATCGGCTTCGGCTCGGCGCTGGCGACGCTCATGCTGGTCGTCTCGCTGGTCTTCATCACCGTCTACCTGGCGACCGTCATGAGGGAGAACCGGAAATGACCGCCGCTGCCCCGACCCGCGAGCCGGCGACCGCCACGTCCACCGGCCGCCGCCGACCGCCCCGGCCCGGCCGGGTGGCCCTGCACCTCTTCCTGGGCGCGGTGGCCGTCGGCTGGCTGTTCCCGATCCTCTGGGCGGTGCTGACCTCGCTGCGGTCCTACGAGTACACCGCCGCCAACGGCTACGTCTCCCTCGGCGGCTGGACCCTCGACAACTACGTCACCGCGTGGCGCACGGCCGAGTTCGGCAAGCACTTCCTCAACTCGGTCTACATCACGGTGCCGGCGGTGCTGCTGACGCTCTTCCTGGCCTCCTGCGTCGCGTTCGTCATCGCCCGGTTCAGCTGGAAACTCAACATCGTCCTGCTCGGCCTGTTCACCGCCGCGAACCTGCTGCCCCAACAGGCCCTGCTGATACCGCTGTTCCGGCTGTTCACCGAGGTGCCGCTGCCGCTGTTCATGAGCGACTCGGAGCTGCTCTACGACAGCTACTGGGGGCTGATCCTGGTCAACGTCGCCTTCCAGTGCGGCTTCTGCGTCTTCGTGCTGAGCAACTACATGAAGGCCCTGCCGCACGAGCTGTACGAGGCGGCGATGGTCGACGGGGCCAGCGTGTGGCGGCAGTACTGGCAGGTGACCATGCCGCTGTGTCGGCCGGCGCTGGCGGCGCTGGCCACGCTGGAGGTGACCTGGATCTACAACGAGTTCTTCTGGGCCACCGTGCTCATGCGCACCGGCGACAAGTTCCCGGTGACCAGCTCGCTGAACAACCTGCGCGGCGAGTTCTTCACCGACAACAACCTCGTCTCGGCCGGCTCGGTGCTGGTCGCGATCCCGACCCTGGTGATCTTCTTCCTGTTGCAGAAGCAGTTCGTCCGGGGCCTGACCCTGGGAGCGTCAAAGGGATGACGATCGTCCACCTGCGCCGGGCCGCGACCAGCCTGGTCCTCGACGCGCGCGGCCCCGGGCTGCCCCGGGTCGCGCACTGGGGCGCCGACCTCGGTCCGCTCGCCGCCGACGACCTGACCGCGCTGGTCGCCGCGGGCGTGCCGCCGGTGGTGCCGAGCAGCTTCGGCGCGCCGACCGTGCTGTCCCTGCTGCCCGAGGCCAGCGCCGGCTGGAGCGGCCGGCCGGGGCTGGCCGGGCACCGCGCCGGCGCCGCCTGGTCCACGGCGTTCCGCCTCGACGCCCTCGACGTCACCGACGAGCCCGACGGGACCGGTGACCCCGATGACCCGGCCGGCTCGGCTCGGGTGACCGTGACGGCCAGCGACCCCGACGCGGCGCTGACGCTGACCGTCGAGGTCGAGCTGGACCCGGCCGGGCTGGTGCTGCTGCGCCACCGGCTGCGCAACGACGGCGACACCCCGTACGAACTGCGGGAGCTGACGCCGGTGCTGCCGGTGCCGGCGGTCGCCACCGAGCTGCTCGACCTGACCGGCCGGTGGTGCCGGGAACGGTCGCCGCAGCGGCACCCGTGGCCCATGGGCGCCTGGGTCCGGGAGGGCCGGCACGGGCGCACCGGGCACGACGCGACGCTGCTGCTGGTGGCCGGGACGGCCGGGTTCGGCTTCCGGCACGGCGAGGTGTGGGCGGTGCACACCGCGTGGAGCGGCGACCACGTCACGTTCGCCGAGCGGCGGCCCACCGGCGAGTCCACGCTGGGCGGCGGCGAACTGCTGGGCAGCGGCGAGATCGCACTCGGCCCCGGCGAGTCCTACGCCACCCCGCTGCTGTACGCCGCGCACTCGACCGCCGGCCTGGACGGGCTCAGCGAGGCGCTGCACGCCCACCTGCGCGCCCGGCCGGGGCACCCGCGCTCGGCGCGGCCGGTCACCCTCAACGTGTGGGAGGCCGTCTACTTCGACCACGACCTGGACCGGCTGCGCGCCCTCGCCGACCACGCCGCCGCCGTCGGGGTGGAGCGGTTCGTGCTCGACGACGGCTGGTTCGTCGGCCGCCGGCACGACCGGGCCGGGCTCGGCGACTGGTACGTCGACGAGACGGTCTGGCCGGGCGGGCTGCAACCGCTGATCGACCACGTGCGCGGGCACGGCATGCAGTTCGGCCTGTGGGTCGAGCCGGAGATGGTCAACCCCGACTCCGACCTGTTCCGCGCCCGCCCGGACTGGGTGCTCGCCGTGCCCGGTCGGCTGCCGCCCGCGTGGCGGCACCAGCAGGTGCTGGACCTGGCCAACCCGGGCGCGTACGCGTACGTGCTGGGGCGGCTCGACGCGCTGCTGCGCGACCACGACGGCATCGCGTACCTGAAATGGGACCACAACCGCGACCTCACCGAGGCCGGCCACGCCGGGCGGCCCGGAGTGCACGCGCAGACCGTCGCCGCCTACCGGCTGCTCGACGAGCTGCGGGCCCGCCACCCCGGGCTGGAGATCGAGAGCTGCTCCTCCGGCGGCGCGCGGGTGGACCTGGAGATCCTGCGCCGCACCGACCGGGTCTGGGCCAGCGACTGCAACGACGCCCTTGAGCGGCTGGCCATCCAGCGCTGGACCGGGCTGCTGCTGCCGCCGGAGCTGGTCGGCAGCCACGTCGGGCCCGAGCGGTCGCACACCACGCACCGGGTGCACGACCTGGGGTTCCGGGCCGCCACCGCGCTGTTCGGGCACTTCGGCGTCGAGTGGGACATCGGCTCCGCGAGCGCCGCCGACCGGGCCGAGCTGTCGGCCTGGGTGGCGCTGCACAAGCGGCTCCGCCCGCTGCTGCACGCCGGCCGGGTGCTCCGGGTCGACCACCCGGACCCGGCCGTCTGGGCGCACGGTGTGGTCGCCCACGACCACACCCACGCGGTGTACGCCGTGGCTCGCGTCGCCACCTCGGTCACCCAGACGCCGGGCGCGCTGCGGCTGCCCGGGCTCGACCCGGCCCGGCGGTACGCGGTCCGGCCGGCGGCCGGTGTGCCGGGGCCGGCCGTGCTGGAGCTGACGGAACCGGGCTGGCTGCCCGGGGTGACCCTGCCGGGCGCGGTGCTCGCCTCGGTCGGCCTGCAACTGCCTGCCCTGCACCCCGAGCAGACCCTGCTGCTGGAGGTCGACGCGGCCGACTGATTCCCGTCCTTGACCGGGGACGCACGACGCGGTGGCCGGGCCTGGCGGGCCCGGCCACCGTCGCAGGTGCGGAAGGGTCAGCTAGCCGTGCAGGTCACCGCGGGAACGGTGGGGGTGCCGGTGGAGCTGCCGATGAAGCCGAAGCTGGTGCTGGCCCCGGCACCGAGCCTGCCGTTGTAGCTGACGTTGGTGGCGGTGACGCTCGACCCGCTGCTGGTCACCGTCGCGTTCCACGCCTGGCTGATGCTCTGCCCACCGGCGAGCGTCCACTTCGCCGTCCAGCCGTTGATGGCGGCGGAGCCGGCGATCACCTTGACCTCACCCTGGAAGCCGCCTTGCCACTGGCCGATGATCGTGTACGTCGCCGTGCAGCCGCCGGTCGCCGGCGGGGTGGTCGGCGGGGCGGTAGTGGGCGGGGCGGTCGTCGGCGGGGCGGTCGTCGGCGGAGCCGTGGTCGGCGGGGTGGTCGGGGTGACGCCGCCGTAGACCGACGCCTCCTTCGACGTGGCCTTGATGCCGTTGGCACCGTTGAAGATGCGCTGGCCCCAGGTGGTCAGGGCGTTCGGGTTGAAGTTGGTGGTCATGTCGAGGTACTCGACGCCGCCGCCGTTGCCGCTCCACGACCAGCCCAGGTAGCCGATGCCGTTGGCCTGCGTGTACGACAGAATGCTGTCCTCGTCGGGGTTGCCGTCGGAGTGGTCGAAGCCGAACTCGCCCACCACGATCGGCAGCTTCGCCGTGCGGAACCGGCCGAGGTAGTCGGAGATCTCCGCGGCGGTGTCGAAGACGCCGTACATGTGGATGGAGAAGACGGTGTTCTGCTGCGGGTCGGCGGCGAATACCGACGCCGCGTTGTCACGCATGGTGAACGACCAGTCCTGGCCCCAGTTGGGGGCGTCGACCATGATGGTGTGCGCGAGGCCGGCGGCGCGCAGCCGCTTGATCGCGTTGGCCGAGTCGGTGGCCCAGGTGCCGTAGCCCTGGTTGCCGTACGGCTCGTTGCCGATGTTGACGATCACGTACTTCTCCTGGCCGGCGAGGGCGCTGGAGATGCTCAGCCAGTAGTCGACCGCCCGGTCCAGGGTGATCGCGCCGCTCTGCTCGCCGTACCCGGTGGTGTCGTGCACCTCCAGGACGCAGATCAGCTTGTTGGCCTTGCACAGCGAGACGACGTTGGCGACGTCGGCCGTGTCGTTCTTCGCCCAGCGGTCGCCGCTGGCCAGCACCACCCGCACCGTGTTCGCGCCGAGGGCCTTGATGTTGGCGAAGGAACTGGTCTGCTGCGCGTACCAGGTGTGGGCGTGGTTGACGCCACGCATGATGAACTCGTTGCCGTTGGCGTCGTACAGCTTGCCGTTGGCGACGGTGAAGCCGGCGGCGGCGTGCGCGGGCTGCCCGAAGGCGAACACGGCGGCGAGGACCGTCAGCAGGGCGACGCCCGCGACGGAGAGACGTTTTCTCATGGCCTTCCTCAGGGAGGGTCAAACCCCGTTGCCCGGCGGGGGATGCGGTGGTGGTGACGAAGAAGGCGGCTGGCCCGTCAGCCGCCGTCCGGCTCCGAGACGGCGCAGCCATCAGCGTAGGCCGATCGCTGAGGCGGGGCAACCGGTTCAGTGACTCACCACTCAGGGCGGATGTCCTGTGGCGGCTCGCGGGGCAGCGAGCCGCCACAGGTGCGGTCATCCCCACCACAGGATGCGAACGCCCCCAGCCTGAACCGGTTAAGGCCGGACCTTACCATCCCGGGCCACCCCGTCAAGGCCACGACGGCTGTCGAGGGTTGGCCGACGCCCACCGGGGTATGCGGTGTGGATCGGGAGAGCGAAGGAGATGCGGCGATGGTCAACGTCGGCTACACCCTGATGTGCGAGCAGGCCGGGCCGAAGGAGCTGGTCGACTACGCGGTACGCGCGGAGGCCGCCGGCTTCGACCAGTTGGTGATCTCCGACCACTACCATCCGTGGCTGGATTCCCAGGGTCACTCCCCGTACGCCTGGTCGGTGCTCGGCGCGGTCGCCCACGCCACCGGCCGGGCCGAGCTGATGTCCTTCGTGACCTGCCCGATCCGCCGCTACCACCCCGCCGTCGTGGCGCAGAAGGCCAGCACGATCGGGGCGCTGTCGGACGGCCGGTTCACCCTCGGCCTGGGCGCCGGGGAGAACCTCAACGAGCACGTCGTCGGCGGCTGGCCGCACGTGCAGCAGCGGCACGAGATGTTCGAGGAGGCGCTGCAGATCATCCGGCCCCTGCTGAACGGGGAGACGCTCACCTTCTCCGGCAACCACTTCGACGTGCCCGACGCGTACGTCTGGGACCGACCGGCGCGTCCGGTGCCGATGGCCGTGGCCGCCTCCGGCCGGCAGTCGGCGACGCTCGCCGCCGACTACGGCGACGGCCTCGTCGCCACCGAGCCCGACGCCCACCTGATCCAGATGTACGACGACGCGGGCGGTGCCGGGCAGCCCCGGTACGGCCAGGTCGCCATCTGCTACGGCCCCGACGAGGCGGAGTGCCGCAAGATCGCGCACGACCAGTTCCGCTGGTTCGGCATGGGCTGGAAGGTCAACGCCGAACTGCCCGGCCCCGACTCGTTCGCCGCCGCGACCCAGTACGTCCGCGAGGACGACGTCGCCGAGGGGATCTCCTGCGGCCCGGACACCGACCGGCACGTCGCGGCGTTCAAGAAGTTCGTCGACGCCGGCTTCACCCACGTGGCGCTGGTGCAGATCGGCGGGGACACCCAGCCGAGGTTCCTCGACTGGGCCCGGGAGGAGCTGCTCCCCCGGCTCCGTGAGCTGTGAAGCAGCTGCGGCTCGCCCTGGCCGCACCCCGGCCCGCCGCCGGGTTGACCAGCGAGTGGCGGCTCGTCGACGGGCTGCGCACGCACACCCGCCGCGCCGCCGACCCGGGCACCCGGTCGAGGCCGCCGCAGCGGTACGCACCCTGCTCGCCCCGCCCCTTGGAAAGGTGGCCTGATGCGCATCGGCAACACGGAGATCCGCCCGGCGGGCGGGGGCCTCGGCTGCCTGCTGATGATCCTCTTCTCGGTCGTCGCCTCGATCGTGCTGACTGTCCGGGATGTCTTTGCTCTGCACCCACATACGCATCGCTCACGCAGCGCAACCGAGCGGATCACCTCACATCGTCCGCAGCCTTTCCTCCTGCGCAGCTCGCACTGGGTGGTGCGCCGATGGGTGCAGAGCAAAGACATCCCATGTGCTGGGGTGTCAAGCAGTGGCTGGGTTGAGGTGGTGGGACCAGGCGGTCGTCTCGTCGTAGAGGGTGC
>NZ_JBHUVA010000142.1:0-7213 GCF_042670805.1 Micromonospora sp. NPDC057141
CGGGTGGCTCAGCTGATCCGGGCGCCGGCCACCGGGCCGTGGGCGGTGCGCGCCTCGCGGCACACCTCGGCCGCCTCCAGCTCGGCGGCGATCCGCTCGGCGTCGGCGGCGTCGGCGGCGAGGAAGACGCAGGTGGGCCCGGAGCCGGAGACGATGCCGGCGAGCGCCCCGGCGGCCTCGCCGGCTTTGAGGGTGGCGGCGAGCGACGGGCGCATGGCGAGCGCGGCGGCCTGGAGGTCGTTGCCGAGTGTGGCGGCGAGGACCCGGGGGTCGCGTTGGCGCAGCGCGGCGAGGAGCCCGTCGGCGCTGCCCAGCGGCGGCCCGGCGGTGCCGGCGGCGCGGAGCCGGTCGAGTTCGGCGTACGCGGCGGGGGTGGAGAGACCGCCGTCGGCGATGGCGACCACCCAGTGCCAGGAGGTGGGGCGGGCCAGCACGGGGCTGACGGCCTCGCCCCGGCCGGTGCCCAGCGCGGTGCCGCCGTGGATCAGGAACGGCACGTCGGAGCCGAGGTCGGCGGCGATCCCGGCCAGCTCGTCGCGGGACAGCCCGGTGCCCCAGAGCGCGTCGCAGGCGACCAGCGCCGCCGCGGCGTCGGCGCTGCCGCCGGCCAGGCCGCCGGCGAGCGGGATCTGCTTGCGCAGGTGCAGCCGGGCGTGCGGCAGGACGCCCGCGTAGCCGGCCAGGGCGTGGGCGGCCCGGATCACCAGGTTGGTGTCGTCCAGGGCCAGCTCGCCGGTGCCCTCCCCCTCCATGGTCAGGGTGAGGGTGTCGCCCCGGCGGGCGGTGAGCTCGTCGTGGATCGAGATGGCGTGGTAGACGGTGTTCAGCTCGTGGTAGCCGTCGCGGCGCAGCGGTCCCACCCCGAGGTGCAGGTTGACCTTGGCGGGGACCCGCACCCGGACCGGGCCGGTGGCCCCGCGCCGCTGCTGGTCGTCATCGTCGTCCGGTCGCCAGGCCTCGGTCACGGGACGATGCCCCGCAGGCACAGGCGGATGTCGAACGGCTCGGTCACGATCAGCTCCTCGGCGGGGTCGGCGGCCGGCGCGGACCGGCCGTCAACCAGGTCGTACGCGTTGCGGGGTCCGGGCACGGCGCCAGCCTACTGCGCGGCCGGCGTGCCGGTCGGGGCCGACGCGGCGACGGCGGCGAACTGCTCGACGGTGAGTGACTCCCCACGCGCGCCGGGGTCCACCCCGGCGGCGGTGAGGGCCGCGGCGGCCCGGTCGGGGCCGCCGGCCCAGCCGGCGAGGGCGGCCCGCAGGGTCTTGCGGCGCTGGGCGAACGCGGCGTCGACGACGGCGAAGACCCGCTCCCGGGGTATGTCGGGGCGGGGCGGCTCGCGGCGGGTGAAGGCGACCAGCCCCGAGTCGACGTTGGGCACCGGCCAGAACACGTTGGGTGGGACCCGGCCGGCGGCGCGGGCGTGGGCGTGCCAGGCGAGCTTGACCGACGGGATGCCGTACACCTTGGAGCCGGGACCGGCGACGAGCCGGTCGGCGACCTCCTTCTGCACCATCACCAGGCCGTGCCGCAGGCTGGGCAGCACGGCGAGCAGGTGCAGCACCACGGGCACGGCCACGTTGTACGGCAGGTTCGCCACCAGGGCGGTCGGCGCGGGGTCGGCCAGCTCGGCGGGGTCGATGCGCAGCGCGTCGGCGCGGTGCACGGTGAGCCGGTCGGCGTACGGGCCGGCGTGCCGGGCGGCGGTCTGCGGCAGCGCGGCGGCCAGCGTCGGGTCGATCTCGACGGCGTGGGTGTGTGCGGCGGCCGGGAGCAGGGCCAGGGTGAGCGAGCCGAGGCCGGGGCCGACCTCCAGGGCGACGTCGGCGGCGGTGAGCCCGGCGGCGGCGACGATGCGGCGGACGGTGTTCGGGTCGTGCACGAAGTTCTGGCCGAGCTTCTTCGTCGGGCTGACGCCGAGGCGGGCCGCGAGGTCGCGGATCTCGGCCGGGCCGAGCAGGCCGGGGCTCACCACGGGCCGAAGGCGCGTTCGGCGTTGGCCGACAGTGCGCCGCAGAGCGCGTCGAGGTCCGCGCCGGTGGTCGCGGCCAGCGCGCGGACGGTGAGCGGGAGCAGGTACGACGCGTTGGGTCGCCCCCGGTGCGGGGTGGGGGTGAGGTACGGGGCGTCGGTCTCCACGAGGAGCTGGTCGAGCGGGGTGAGCGCGGCGGCCTCGCGCAGCGCGGCGGCGCTGGCGAAGGTGACGGTGCCGGCGAAGCTGAGCAGGTATCCCCGGCGCACGCACTCGCGGGCGAAGTCGGCGTCGCCGGAGAAGCAGTGCAGCACGACGGTGTCCGGGGCGCCCTCGTCGTCGAGGACGCGCAGCACGTCGGCGTGGGCGTCCCGGTCGTGGATGACCAGGGCCTTGCCGTGCCGCTTGGCGATGCCGATGTGGGCGCGGAAGCTCTCCTCCTGCGCGGCGCGGCCCTCGTCGCCGGTGCGGAAGAAGTCCATTCCGGTCTCGCCGATGCCGCGCACCCGGTCGCGGTCGGCGAGGGCCTCGATGACCCGCAGCGCCTCGTCGAGGTCGGCGAGGCGGGGCGCCTCGTTGGGGTGCAGCGCGACGGTGGCGAGCACCGCCGGGTAGCGCTCGGCGGCGTCGGCGCTCCACGCCGAGGACGCGACGTCGACGCCGACCTGGACGAGCCGGTCCACGCCGGCCTCGGCGGCCACCGCGACGGCCGCCGCGACCGGGTCGTCGGCGGTGGCGTTGCCGCCCGCCCCGCCGGCCGGGACGCCGGCCTCGGTGACGGTGATGTCCAGGTGGGTGTGGCTGTCCGGCACGGGCCCGGGCAGCGGCTCGGGCGCGGGCGGGAACTCGCCGGCCCGGCGGGCGGCCCGCTGCCGGCGGGGTGCGGTCGACTCGGTCATCGCCGCCAGCATCACACACCGCCGGTCGGCCCGGTCCGCCACCCGGCCCCTCCCGGGTGACCCGGCCGCGGGGTGGGGAGCGCGCCGACCAGGTTCCGGTCACCGGGCCGTCACCGGCCGTTCACCCGCCCGGAACGCAGCGGGCCTAGCGTCGCCGGGGTGAGCGTCGCCCCCCAGGCCAGCGGAGCCGCCGAAGCGCGGACGGGGCTACACGTGACGTGCGGCGGGGTCGCGTACCCGGCGGAGGAGATCGCCCGGGGCGCGGCGTACGAGTTGTTCAGCGCCGGGGAGGCACCCGGCTTCGAGTGGGCGCCCCGATCGGGGGCGCCGCTGCCCTGGCGGAGGTTCGCCCACGCCAGCGAGGTCGACGCGGTGCACGGCGCCGCCGAGCCGACCGAGGAGCCGGACGCGCCGCTGCTGGTGCCGCTGCACCGCGAGCGGGGCTGGCCGCAGGTGCAGCGGCTCAGCCAGCAACCGGCCTCGGCCGGTGACCCCACGCTGGCGGCGGTGCGGGCGTCCACGGTGATCCGGCGGGGCACCCGCATGGTCAAGGTGCTCTCCGCGCGGCAACTCGCCGGGTACGCCCGGGGCTGGCTGCCACACGGCTTCTGCCACCGCGAACACGACGTGGCGCACCTGCGTACCCCGGCGGCCCTGGCCGTGCTGCGCACCGACTCGCCGGGCGGCCGGGACGACCTGGAGGTGGCGTACGCGCTGCGCTGGCGGGCCGCCGACCCGGCCGACTACGTGCTGCCGGTCGGCGCGGAGCACCGGGGGTTGACGGCGCTGCCGCCCCGGGACCGGCTCGGCCCGCCGGTGCTGGGCACCGGGTTCGTGCCGAGCGAGGCGCAACTGGTCCCGGAGTTCGTCACCCGCGACTTCGCCGACCTGCCGATGCCGGCGAACGCCGCCCTGCTGGCCTATCCGGCGTCGGGGGTGGAGGTGGTGCTCTACAGCTACCAGGCCGAGCAGCGGGGTTGGCTGCGGATGGTCGGCCCGCAGTGGCGGCACCTGCTGGCCGGGGTGCCGGACCTCTCCCCCGACCAGGAGTGGCTGCCGACCGGCGAGGTGGCCCGCTCGACCCAGCTCGTCGGCGGGTACGCCGGCACCGCTTACGAGGCGGTCGCCGACCTGCCCGGCGGGTTCCGGGTGCTGGCGATGACCCGGGCCGCCCGGTACCCGGTCGAGGCGGTGGCCCGCCGGTTGCGGCACGCCGCCTGGCGGGGCGTGCCCTGCCTGGTCCTGCGGGAGGAGGCCGGCTGGCTGCGGCTGCGGCTGACCCGGCCGGATCCGGACGCGGTGGCCGGGACCGGGGCGCAGTGCCAGGAACGGGGCGTCTACGAGGTCTGGGCCCCGGCGGTCGAGGTGACCGACGACCGGATGATCGACGTGTCTTACCCGCTCTGACCGGCGCGGTCCTGGCCGGCGGGCCCCGGCGGGGGCGGGCATATCGGGGGTTGGGTCGGGAATGCGCGGGGCGTCCGACGACCCGACCCGCTCCCGGGAGATGCCATGCCCTTCGTGACCGTCGGCGCGGAGAACACCGCGCCCATCGACCTGTACTACGAGGACCACGGCAGCGGCCAGCCGGTCGTGCTGATCCACGGCTTCCCGTTCAACGGGGCGACGTGGGAGAAGCAGACCAGCGCGCTGCTCGCCGCCGGCTACCGGACCATCACGTACGACCGGCGGGGCTTCGGCAACTCCAGCCAGCCGGCCGCCGGCTACGACTACGACACGTTCGCGGCCGACCTGGACGTGCTGATGACCGAGCTGGACCTGCGCGACGCGATCCTGATCGGGCACTCCATGGGCACCGGCGAGGTCACCCGCTACCTCGGCACGTACGGGTCGAACCGGGTGGACCGGGCGGTGCTGCTCGCCCCGCTCGCGCCGTTCCTGCTGAAGACCCCGGACAACCCGGAAGGGCTGGACCGGGGGCTGTTCGACGGGTTCCAGCAGGCGATCCTCGCCGACCGGTTCGCGTTCCTCACCAGCTTTTGCGACAACTTCTTCAACTATGCCGACAACAAGGGCAGGCTGGTCAGCGAGGAGGCGTACCGGGCGCACTGGGACATCGGCGCGCGGGCCTCGGCGATCGGCACCTACCAGTGCGTGGATGCCTGGCTGACCGACTTCCGGCCCGACGTGCCCCGGATCGACGTGCCGGTGTTGATCGTCCAGGGCGACCAGGACCGGGTGCTGCCGTACGGGGTGACCGGCCAGCGGTTGCAGCCGATGCTGCCGGACGGCCGGCTGGTGACGCTCAAGGGCGCGCCGCACGGCATCCCGTGGACCAACGCCGACGAGGTGAACCGGGCGATCCTGGAGTTCGTCGTGGCCCCGGCGTTGGCGCGGCGCTGAGCCTGGCAGTCCTCGCGGCGACCGGTTTCGCGGGCGGTTTCGCGCGTGGCCGGCACGGGCGGGTGGGAGTCAGCCAGCCAGCCGGGCCAACTCCTCCTCGACGATCGACGGGTCGAGCTTGCGGAACACCGGCTTCGGCGGCGCGAGCGGCCGGCCCACCTCCAGCGGCACCGACTCCCAACGCGCCCCGACCGTGTAGTCGCCGGTCAGCACCGGGTACGCGGGCCCGCCGTCGAGGTCGTCGACCTCCTCGATCACCGGCATCGGTGCGTGCACGCCGGTGCCGCCGAGCAGCTCGTGGATCTGCTGCGCGGAGTGCGGCAGGAACGGGGTGAGCAGGGTGTTGGCGTCGCTGACCACCTGGAGGGCGACGTAAAGGATGGTGCCCATCCGGGGCTTGTCCGCCTCGGTCTTGAGCTTCCAGGGGGCCTGCTCCGACAGGTACTTGTTGGCCTCGGCGACGACCCGCATCGCCTCGCCGATGGCCTGCTTCTGCCGGTGCCGGCCGATCAGGTCGCCGACGGTGTCGAAGCCGGCGCGGGCGGTGGCGAGCAGCGCCTCGTCGGCCTCGGTGAGCCCGGCCGGGTCGACCGGCGGGATCGCGCCGAAGTTCTTCGCCGCCATCGAGACCGACCGGTTGACCAGGTTGCCCCAGCCGGCGACCAGCTCGTCGTTGTTGCGCCGGAGGAACTCGGCCCAGGTGAAGTCGGTGTCGTTGCTCTCCGGCCCGGCGACCGCGATGAAGTAGCGCAGCGCGTCCGCGTCGTACCGCTCGAGGAAGTCCCGCACGTAGATGACGACCTTGCGGGACGAGGAGAACTTGCGGCCCTCCATCGTGAGGTATTCGCTGGAGACGACCTCGGTGGGCAGGTTGAGCCGGCCCAGCGCGCCGGGCTCGCCGTCGTGGTCGCCCGCGCCGGAATATCCGCCGAGCAGCGCCGGCCAGATCACCGAGTGGAAGACGATGTTGTCCTTGCCCATGAAGTAGTAGCTCAGGGCGTCCTTGCCCTCGGCGTCGGTGGACCACCACTTCCGCCACGCCTCCGGGTCGCCGGTGCGGCGGGCCCACTCGATGGACGCCGACAGGTAGCCGATGACCGCGTCGAACCAGACGTAGATCCGCTTGTCCGGGCGGTCGCGCCAGCCGTCGAGGGGGATCGGCACGCCCCACTCCAGGTCCCGGGTGATGGCCCGGGGCTGGAGGTCGTCGAGCAGGTTCCGCGAGAACCGCAGCACGTTGGGCCGCCAGCCCTCCCGGCCGTCCAGCCATCGCCGCAGGGCGTCGGCGAGGGCGGGCAGGTCGAGGAAGAAGTGCTCGGTCTCGACGAACTCCGGCGCCTCACCGTTGATCTTGGACTTGGGGTTGATCAGGTCGACCGGGTCGAGCTGGTTCCCGCAGTTGTCGCACTGGTCGCCGCGGGCGCTGTCGTACCCGCAGATCGGGCAGGTGCCCTCGATGTACCGGTCGGGCAGGGTCCGGCCCGTCGACGGCGAGATCGCCCCGGTGGTGACCTTGGGCACGATGTAGCCGTTGCGGTGCAGCCCGGAGAACAGCTCCTGCACCACCGCGTAGTGGTTGCGGGTCGTGGTGCGGGTGAACAGGTCGTACGACAATCCGAGCGCCCGCAGGTCCTCGGCGATCACCCTGTTGTACCGGTCGGCCAGCTCGCGGGGGGTGACCCCCTCGGCGTCGGCCTGCACCTGGATCGGGGTGCCGTGCTCGTCGGTGCCGGAAACCATGAGCACGTCGTGGCCGGCCATCCGCATGTACCGGGCGAAGACGTCGGAGGGAACGCCGAAACCGGAGACGTGGCCGATATGGCGCGGGCCGTTGGCGTACGGCCAGGCTACCGCCGCGAGAACGTGACTCATGACCAGCAAGCCTAGTGCAGCCCCGCAGAAGTCTTGTCAGGGTTGGGTTCACGCTGCCAGAGGCCGACCGTCGTAGCGCCATCGGAAGGGTTTGGCGGTCCGGCTG
>NZ_JBHUVA010000143.1:0-7052 GCF_042670805.1 Micromonospora sp. NPDC057141
ACGCATGGTCAACCGCCAAGTCCTGACCGAAGACCAGCCCGGAGTGTTCACCCTTATCCCGAAACGGACCTAAACCTCCGAACCGCCCTCTCAGAGCCATCTTTCACTGGCCGCGGACAAGTAAGGCCTGCCGGCCTGGGTTCAGTCGCAGCCAGCGGGATCGGCGCTGCTTTCGGTGGGAGCGGCGGTCGGGGCATCGGGTTTTGGTCAATTTGCTATCCTACCTGGAGCCTTGCGCCCATCAATCACCGGGTCCGCCACACCCACCGAGCTGCAAGATCAGCTTCGAAAAGGCTCAGTGTGTGTCGGGGTTGGCGCGCAGCAGTCGGCGTATTCGTGCGACCCTGCGGTCCTGATCGAGGCGCAGGTCGGACTTGGCCAGCATCTGGGCGACTGTGCGCCGAGGATCTCCGACTGCGACCGGATCGTCGGTGTCACGGTGGTCGAGGCGACGATGTGGCAGCGGAAGTCGTAGTGGTGACAGACCATCGCCAGGGCTAGGGCGTAGATGCTGCTCGAACTGTCGACGACGGTGTCTCCCGGCCGCACGGTGCCGTCGGCGAGCAGGGTCCGGACGGCGGCGCCCTACGCACCGCCGGCATCACCAACATCGCCGCCGCCAACCGCCACCACGCCTTCAACAGCAAACGCCCCCTCGCACTACTCGGCATCACCTGACGACTTTGCCAGGGCGCTAAGTTCAAGCTGGAAGCCCGGAATGGCGTCAGGGCCTGGATCCAGTTAGGGTCAACTGCGTTGGAGCCGGCGACCGCGCGACTGTGGGGCCGGGTGATGGTTATGCGAACAGTTGGTTCGTGGAGTCCAAGGGAGTCGGTGCCAGTTGGCAGCCTTCGCCGAACCGGGGTTGGCGGCCACCTGCATGACGAACGGAGGCAATGGGGTTCATGGAGCTGTTAGATCTGACCCGAATGCCAATAAAGGCGGACCTCTACCGCCAAGAGGTATATTACCGCGAAGCGCGCGCCGACATCATTGAACATCTCGGCGAATCTGCTTATGCCTTGATACGCGACGGTGCCCTTCTAATGATGAAGCCCGATGGCCTTGTTGGGGGAAAGCTGGGCAGCGTCTGCTCCTTCGTTCGCGAGAGGGGCTTCACGGTCGTGGCAGTCGAGGAGGTGATACTCGATGCGTGTAAGTGGCGTGAGATTTGGCGGTATCAGCTTAATGCCGCCTCAATCGATAGAATTGTTTTGAAGGAAGCGCTGTACTCTGCTCGGCCGTGCCTCATTATGTTGTTGAGAAGTGAGCCGGGACACGACGTGCCGGCGACCGTCCGACTCAGCAGCCTCAAGGGTGCAGCTGATCCGAAAAATCAGGTGTCAGGCACCCTTCGTAGCTTGCTTCAGCAGCCAAATCGGCTTCTCAGCCTCGTGCATTTCGCGGACGAACCAGCCGATCTGGTCCGCGAACTTGCGATCCTCTTCAGTCGAGAGGAGCGTCTACGGCTTCTGAGCTCCCTGCGCGAACAGAGGTTGTCAGCCACAGGCGAGGACAGGCTGCGTGTGGCGCTGGCGGAGGATTGCCACCCAAGCAGCTCGCTCGAGCTTGCACCGTCGGTTTCCCGAGCGCGGGAAGCCCTACGCCTCTACGCGGAGTCGCATCCTGATTCAGTCACACAGTTCACCGAGATAGGTGCCGCCCTTGACCGAGTAGTCAAGGGGCTCAAGATTGACTGGCGCTCCTGGAAACAACAGATCGAAGCGCTCTCGGTCCCTGTCGATCCTTGGGATCTCATCGTGATCGGTAGTTACTCGATCATAGCCGACGAACCTGGGCAGTCGAAGATGATCGGTAATCCTCCGCCCGGAGCCTGGGCCAGGGCTATTCCGCAGTCTCCTTCTCCGGCGGGGCGCTGACAGCTCTGTGCTGGAAATGAAGACAGCTCAGACCGCAGAGGACGCCACCCTCGGGTCTCTCACGTATAATGCCGCTGATATGCGAAATCGCGCGTAACGGGCTCCAGCGGCAAGACGGATTCCGAGTATCGGCGGGCTATCCGAATCTGACGCATGCCTAACCAGGAACACGGCCGAAGTAAAAACGGGCGGGAGGAGTTCATGTTGTCCACCGGAGGGGCTGCTCGCCACATCGTACTACTGGGTTCGACCGGCTCAGTCGGTACACAAGCGGTCGACGTCCTACAACGTTATCGCGACCGATTCATCGTTCACGGCCTCGCGGCGAGCGGACGCCGCCTGCCGTTGCTGGCTCAGCAGGTGTTGGACTTGGAGCCCGAGATCGTAGCGGTCGCCGATCCTGATGCCGAGCAACCGCTCAAGGCGGCAGTCAGGGCAGAGGCTGAGCGACGCGGAATCGCGCCAGCGGGCCATCCTCATCCGACTATCGTCACAGGCTCGGAAGGAGTTGAACGCCTTGCGGCAAGCAACGTCGATGTCGTGCTTAACGCTATCGACGGAGCGCTAGGGCTGGGCTCGACTCTCGCCGCAATAAACGAGGGAAATATTGTCGCTCTGGCGAACAAGGAGTCCTTGATTGTCGGGAGCGATCTCATCAAGCAGGTCGCCCGCCCGGGACAGTTGGTTCCGGTGGATTCCGAGCATGCCGCGATCGCCCAGTGCCTGCGCGCCAGTGCTCGATCTGAAGTTCGCCGGCTTGTCCTCACCGCAACCGGCGGACCTTTTCGAGGCTGGCCGCGGGCCAAACTTTCCTCAGTCACGCCAGCGCAAGCCCAAGCCCACCCCACGTGGTCAATGGGACCGGTCATCAGCATCAACTCGGCGACGCTCATGAACAAAGGGCTGGAAGTCATCGAAGCCCACCTGCTGTTCGATGTGTCCTTAGACGATATAGTGGTGATGCTGCATCCGACCTCGGAGATCCATTCCATGGTCGAATTTTGTGATGGTGCTGTGATTGCTCAGGCCAGTCCGCCCGACATGCGTCTCGCTATCGCTTTCGGCCTAGCCTTCCCCGACCGGTTGCCGGATGTCGCTAGGAAATTTGATTGGACGAGACCCTACGAATGGCGACTCGATCCGCTAGACAATGTTGCGTTTCCTGCGGTTGAGTTGGCGCGCCATGTCGGTCGCACCGGCGGTGGGGCTCCGGCGGTCTACAACGCTGCCAATGAAATCTGCGTGCAGCGCTTTCTCGCAAAGCAGCTGTCCTTTGTTGACATCATCGATACCGTCGCACAGGTGGTCGATGAATACCATCCCAGCGTAATTCGCGACATGGCCGACATCAGCGCGGTGGACGCGTGGGCGCGTACGCGCGCCGTCGAGGTCGCTGACGCTACCGGGCTGAGGTCCAAGTAATTTATTCACAGTGGCCGCTGCCCGGCGGGCAGCCGACGACAATGCGGCCCAGATGTGGCACGATTCGGTTGTATGCATGTTCGAGCGACTTTCCACGCAAGATGGCGGCCACCGCTCGCATCACGCCGTGGTGGGTGACTGCGAGCACTGGTGAGGGCAGGGCCATTGCGTAGTTGGGTAGCAGGGTCTTTGCGTAGTCGGTTGAGGTGTGCCTGACCTGGGCGTACGCCGTGTCGCGGCTGATTGGAGGGTGACGTAGGACGGGTGCGGTCGCTCGGTGATCATGGAGTTGCTGAGAGGAACGTCTGATTCACGTATTGTGTGTGTTCTGGGGTTTTAATGGGTCTCGCCAGGTTGGGGTGGTTTCGGCGGTGAGGCGTTTGGCGAGGGTGTCGATCATGGCGAGGGTGATCATGCTGGCGGAGTTTTCTGGTCGTGCTTCGTAGTCGCGGACGAGTCGGCGGTGGTGCATGAGCCAGCCGGATGGGTCGGCCGCGCGGCGAGGTGCCAGTCTGAGCTGGTTCTTTTCCGCGCGACCTCCCGCCGAACCGGACGTGATGGTTTCCCGATCATCCGGCTCTCCAGTGAGCCATTTTCATCCTGCGTAGCGGTTCGCTTCGATGTGGTGCAAGACGGGGATGGCCTGCACGATCACGGTGGCGCGGCGCGGCCAGCAGCGCAGCTTGGCCAGGATCTTCCAGGTCTTGAGCGTGGCGATGGCCCGTTCGCCGCGGGCTCGGATCCTCGCGTGTGCCCGGTTGACCGTCTTCTGGCGGCGCGACAGTTTCGGCCGGAAGCGGCGCCGCTTGAACGGCGTGCGCACGCTGCCCCGGGCGCCCTGGTAGCCCTTGTCGGCGAAGGTCATCACGTCGGCGCTGGTCAGCGCGTCGATGATGCCGTGGACGCGGGCGGCGGTGAGGTCGTGCGCCGAGCCCGGCAGTGCCGGTGACGCCCACACGAGCCGGCCCACGGCGTCGGCGATGACCTGCACGTTCACGCCATGGCGCTTGTGCTTGCCGGAGTAGTACGGCCTCTGGTCAGCGACCCGGTCGATCGGAATCAGCGTGCCGTCCAGGATCGCGTACGCCAGGCGACGGATGCGCCGCATCGCCGTGGCCAGGTCCTCGGCGACTGCGGCGAGCAGCACGATCGCTTCCTGCACGTAGCGCCAGCGCCACCCGCCACCCGGGAGAGCAGGCCGAAGGATTGGCTACCCCAGCTGCGCCAGCAGCGATGATCGTCGCCTGGCGAGGTGCTTTAGGCGTTCAACTCTGCGCGGCCATTCGCCCAGTCCAGCCCCGGCCAGCGCATCCGTATACCGAACCAGCGCTCGCCCGCCAGCGCTTGAGACCCAATGCACGGGGTGCTCCACGGGTGCTCCGGCGCTATGGACGGGCCAGCGCTGAATGGACTGGGCGAAACGCGGTCCGGCTGAAGCTGGGGCCTGACCGCGAACAGATGGACTCACGCGCCCCCGTTGGACCAGACGACTCGACCAAGATCAATCTCTTAATCTGCGGGACTACCTGGACTGGTTGGGACGTGTGGCAGTGGGGCTGACCTGAGTATCCTGTGCGGACCGTGGGGCGTCGGACCTGCTGGTCCAGGTGGGCTTCCTGGGGGCGCATGCACAAAGTCCGCTGGTCGAGAGAGCACGTGGGTCACGAATACTACGCCTGCCGCTCGGTGGCCACGTTGATGCTGCCTTGGCCGATCGGGTAGACCGGACAGGGGTGTGCCCTCACACCGCCGCCGCCTGGGCGATGTCCTTCGGGCAGATGGAGCGCAGAGGGCAGGTGCCGCAGTCGGGCGTGCCTGGTCCGCACCAGCGTCGTCCGATCAGCCAGGCGGGGAAGTCCAGCTCTCCGGGCCGCTCGGGGTGTAGCCATCGCGCTACCTCGACCATGTGGTCGAGGTCGTCGCGCTCGGCGAGTCGCGTGCGGAGGAATACCCGCCGTACATGCACGTCGTAGGCGATGTCCGTGCCGGATAGTTCCCGGATCGGCACCGCCAGGTCGCGGGCCAGGATCTCTACTGCCATCGCCGACTTCTTCTGTGCGATACCGGGAAACCTCCGCAGCCGGGTGGCCAGGTCGGTCGCGCGGGGTTCGTCCGCCCAGATCCGGCCGGCGTCGCCACCGTATTCGTTCATGACGATGATGGCGGCGGCGACCAGCCATCCGGGCATGTTGTTGACGAACCGATGCAGTGCCTGCGGTTGGGCGACGGCAGCACGCACCTGCTCTGGTTCGGCTGCGATCCGTGCCGGGTCGAGGTGTCCGAGGCGCTGAAGCAGGTCGTACGGTGCCTTCCAGGCCCGCTCGGCGGGTATGCCCTGGTCGAAGATGACCGCCAGCAGGAACGCGAACGGGTCGTTCAGGATCAGCGTATTGGCTTCGGGGTGCGGTGTGAACTGGGGTGGGGTGCCGGCCCGTTCGGCCTGATGTTCCCGCCCGTACTTCAGCAGGGCAGTGACGACGGCACGCGCATCTGGCTGAACGGGAACGGATGTGGCGGTGGGCGCGAGCGGCTGGACGGTTTGCCGGGGCTGAGTGGCGAGGGACACGGGTCGCTCTGGTGCTGATAGCTGGGGCTGCCGGTCGTACCAAGCGAGCTGCTCACCGAACGGTAGCCCGGCAAGCGGTCGGCAAACCGTCGCTCCGGCCTGGATGAGCAGCGGTGCGATCGCTTGCGCGTACTCGTCGCCGGCGTGGATTTCGACCACACGGTCGCGCACCTGGCCCTCTGCGCGTATCAGCTTGGCCGTGACCCATTGGCCCCAGGCCCCCCGATAGTCCTTGCTCTGCTGGGCGAGGGCGGTGTCGTACGGCGCGATCACCGTTTCGGGCGCCACGAGGCCGTGCTCGGCGCTCAGGATGTAGTAGCGGCGGGCCTGTCGTTCGGCGTAGGCGCGGCGGCGGATGAACAGCGGTGAGACGTACAGGTCGCGGGCTGGCACAGGGTGGTCGAGTTTCGTCTTGACGCAGCCAATCAGGGCAATGTCGGCGCGGGGCTCTGCAGACTCGGACCCTGAACGGCTGCTCGCGTGCTGGGCCGGGATCACTGGCCGAGGTGCGGGGGAGGGGGCCAGTCGGCTGTCGGCGAGCGTGTAGCGGCCGCGTTCGACCCGGATGAGTGGCGTCCCGCACGGGCTCGGCGGGCCGCCGGTGGTGTCTCGGGTCATTCCCTGGATGACGGGGCCGAGCGACTGCGGGTGTCGCGTCGGGTCAAGCTGTTGGACCTCGTCGATCAGTTCCGCTCGGCTGAAGTCGAGCTTGTGTGTCGTGAGCTGGCGCGCTGCGGTGAGGATGAGTTGCCAGGCCGGCTGGTCCGTCACTGTCGCTTCCCTTCGAGGGCCGGTCGCAGATCCAGGATGTCGGGTACGTCCGCGGCGTCGGTCTCTCGACGTCGGAGCAGGTTGAGGAGGTCTTCCTGCCGGGGTTGGCCGAACGCCAGCCGGTACATCACCAGGTCCGACTTGAGCCGGTCGAGCTTCGCCTGATCACGGCTGAGCGGGTACGGCAGGACGTGCCGCTCGATCTTCGCCGGCCCAGGGAACACCCAGTACGGCGCGAAGTCGCCAAGCTCTCCAGAAACCGTTCGTGCCGCGTCGTACAGGGCCTTCCACACGTCCGGCTCGGGGGAGCGCAAGGCATCAGAGGGCGGTTCGGAGGTTTAGGTCCGTTTCGGGATAAGGGTGAACACTCCGGGCTGGTCTTCGGTCAGGACTTGGCGGTTGACCATGCGTTT
>NZ_JBHUVA010000144.1:0-7006 GCF_042670805.1 Micromonospora sp. NPDC057141
AGCCGGACCGCCAAACCCTTCCGATGGCGCTACGACGGTCGGCCTCTGGCAGCGTGAACCCAACCCTGACAAGACTTCTGCGGGGCTGCACTAGGACCCGCCGACCTCTAGCGCCCGCCGAAGTCGGCGGTGCTGCCCGGCGCGTGACGCAGCGCTACACGCCCACCCGGCACCCACCACCCACCCCCGGCCCTTTGCTCTGCACCTACCGACGCAACGGCTACGCAGTGCTACCCGGCACCCTGCGGGCCTCACCTTGCGCGATTCCGCAAGTGCCCTGCTCGGTCGGGGTGTTGCGTGTGTGGGTGCAGAGCAAAGTGGACGCGGGATCCGGTGCGAGGCCGGCAGGTCGACACGCAGCGTGAGGCCACTTGCTACCCCGCCAGCGCAGATCTGCTTTCACCCACGGTGAAGAGGGGGGCGACGAATCGTGCCCCCGACAGCGGCGTGCTGGCGGGGTGAGGACTTTTCTAGATCAACTTCTTGCTTTTGTTCGAACGGGCGAAAGTTCTGGTCGGATCGGCCGAAGCTCTGGACAGTGGCTGCGGAAGGCTTCTACTGTGTCGCACACAACACGTCGCGATTTCGTCGATGTGAACGACTCCGATGCGGAGGTGAGTTGCCGGTGCGAACGGTGGAGCCCCTGCACCTGCGGCTGTTGCGGTTGCTCCGCGACGAGGGAGCGGTGTCCCGGGCGGAGCTGGGCGACCGGCTGGAGATGCCGCGTCCCCGGTTGCTCGCCGAGCTGGAGCGGCTGGTGGACCTCGGCTACGTCGCCGAGGCCGGCCTCGCGGCGTCGCGGGGCGGGCGCCGGTCGACCCTGGTCGAGCTCAACCCGCAGCTGCGCTTCGCGGCGGTCGACCTCGGGGCCAGCTCGATCGACGTCGAGGTGGTCAACGGCCGGCTGGAGCCGGTCGCCGCGTACGCGGAGCCGGCCGACATCCGCAACGGTCCGAAGATGATCCTCCAGCGGGTCAACGAGCTGCTGGACAAGGCCCGGGCCGACGGGGCGTACGAGCGGCTGCACGCCGTGGGCATCGGGGTGCCCGGGCCGGTCAGCTTCCGCGACGGCGTGCCGGTCTCGCCGCCGATCATGCCGGGCTGGGACCGCTTCCCCGTCCGCGAGCTGCTGACCCGCGAACACGGCTGCCCTGCGGTGGTCGACAACGACGTCAACATCATGGCGATCGGCGAGCGGCACGGCGGCGTCGCCCACTCGGTGGACGACTTCCTGTTCGTCAAGATCGGCACCGGTATCGGGTGCGGGATCTACCTCAGCGGTGAGGTCTACCGGGGCACCGACGGCTGCGCCGGGGACATCGGCCACATCCAGGTCGACACGCACGGGCCGACGTGCTCCTGCGGCAACGCCGGCTGCCTGGAGGCGCTGTTCAGCGGGGCCGCCCTGGCCCGCGACGCGAACGCCGCCGCGCGCAACGGCTCCTCGCCGGCCCTGGCCGAGCGACTGTCCACCCGGGGCACCGTCACGGCGGAGGACGTCGCCGAGGGCGCCATCGAGGGCGACGTGATCTGCATCCAGCTCATCCGCGACGGCGGCCGGCGGGTCGGCGGCGTGCTGGCCAGCCTGGTCAGCTTCACCAACCCGTCGATGATCGTGATCGGCGGCGGGCTGGCCAAGCTCGGCCACATCCTGCTCGCCGAGGTCCGCAGCGTGGTCTACCGCCGGTCGCTGCCGCTGGCCACCGGCAACCTGCCGGTCGTCCTGTCCGAGCTGGGCCCGCGCGCCGGGGTGGCCGGCGCCGCCGTGCTCGCCAGCGATGTGGCCTTCGGGGAGGCGTCATGAGCCAGGACGACAACGCGGCCCCGCTGGTCGAGGCCCCCGCCGACATCCGCGCCGGCGAGGTGGTGCTGCGGCTGACCGACGTGGTGAAGACCTTCCCCGGCGTACGGGCGCTGGGCGGGGTGCAGCTTGAGGTGCGGGCCGGCGAGGTGCACTGCCTGCTCGGGCAGAACGGCGCCGGCAAGTCCACCCTGATCAAGGTCCTCGCCGGGGTGCACCGCCCCGACTCGGGCCAGGTGCAGTGGCGGGGCCAGCCGGTCGAGTTCGCCAACCCGCAGGCCGCCATGCGCGCCGGCATCGCCACGATCTACCAGGAACTCGACCTGGTCGACGACCTGTCGGTCGCCGAGAACGCCTTCCTCGGCCACGAGCCGCGTCGGGCCGGTTTCGTCCGCCGCGGCCACATGGCCCGCCGGACCCGGGAGATCCTGGGCCGGCTCGGTCACGGCGAGATCCCGCCCGGTCGGATGGTGCGGGCGCTGCCGGCGGCCGGCAAACAGATCGTCAGCATGGCCCGGGCGCTCTCCCACGAGGCCCGACTGATCATCATGGACGAACCGAGCGCGGTGCTGGCCCACGACGAGGTGGGCAACCTGTTCCGGATCATCCGTGAGCTGACCGCGCAGGGCATCGCCGTCATCTACATCTCCCACCGCATGGAGGAGATCCGCGAGATCGGCGACCGGGTGACCGTACTCAAGGACGGCCGGACCACGGCGGCGAACCTGCCGGCGCGCGACACCCCGACCGGCGACCTGGTCGCGAAGATGACGGGCCGCAACATCGAGTACGTCTTCCCGGACCGCCCCGCCGACACCGGCGCCGGCGCGGAGCTGCTCCAGGTCGACGGGCTGACCCGGGCCGGCGAGTTCGCCGACGTGTCGCTCGACGTGCGGGCCGGCGAGATCGTCGGCATCGCGGGGCTGGTCGGCTCCGGCCGCTCCGAGCTGCTGGAGACCATCTACGGCGCCCGCCGCGCGGACGCCGGCACGGTCCGGATGGCCGGGCGCGCGCTGCGCCCGGGCAGCGTCGGCGCGGCGGTACGGGCCGGCATGGGCATGGCACCCGAGGAGCGCAAGAGCCAGGCGCTGCTGCTCGGCGAGCCGATCTTCCGCAACGTCACGCTGGCCACGTTCGGCCGGTTCGCCCGCCTCGGCTTCACCGACGCCGGGCGGGAGCGGGCCGAGGCGGACGGCGTCGCCGACTCCCTGGAGCTGCGCCCCCGCGACGTGCGCCGGCCGGTGCGCACCCTCTCCGGCGGCAACCAGCAGAAGGTGGTGGTCGGGCGCTGGCTGCTCGGTGGCACGAAGCTGCTGCTGCTCGACGAGCCCACCCGGGGCGTCGACGTCGGCGCCCGGGCAGAGCTGTACCAGGTGATCCGGGGGCTGGCCGCCCAGGGCGTCGGGGTGCTGCTGGTCTCCAGCGAGGTGCCCGAGGTGCTCGGCCTGGCCGACCGGGTGCTGGTGATGCGCGAAGGCCGGATGGTGCGCGAGGCGCCCGCCGGTGAACTGGACGAAGACACGGTGCTCGACCTCGTCATGGCGGGGTCGCTGATGGAAGGCGCACCAGCATGACCGATAGCACACCCACCGCCACACCGGAGCGGCCGGCGGAGCTGCCGGCCCAGTCCCCGCCCGTGGCCCCCGCCGCGACGGAGACGGCCGCCAAACACCCCGGTCACGGGGCCGCCGCAGCCGGCAAGCTCTCCTGGTGGCGCGGCGACAGCGGCGAGGGCGCCCGGCGCAACCTCGGCCTGATCGGCGTCCTCGTCGTGCTGGTCGTGATCGGCATCGCCACCCGCCCCGACCTGTACGGCAACTCGAGCTGGGTGTGGGACAACGTCCTCACCATCCTCAAGCTCGCGTCGGTGGTCGGCGTGGTCACCGTCGGCATGACCTTCGTGATCATCGGCGGCGGGATCGACCTGTCGGTCGGCGCGATCGTGGCGCTGGCCGGGGTCTGGGCCACCACGCTCGCCACCCAGAGCTACGGCGCGGGCGGCATGATCTTCACGGCGCTCACCGTCGGGATCGGCGTCGGACTGGTCAACGGCCTGCTCGTCTCGTACGGGAAGCTGGTGCCGTTCATCGCCACCCTGGCCATGATGGTGGCCGCCCGGGGCCTGGCGGCGGAGATCTCCGACAAGCAGACCCAGGTGTCGAGCAACGGCACGATCAACGGGATCGCCAGCACCAGCCCGCTCGGCATCCCCCTGCTGGTCTACATCCTCGCCGCCGTGGTGGTCGCCGGCTGGGTGCTGCTCAACCGGACGACGTTCGGCCGGCGCACCGTCGCCGTCGGCGGCAACCCGGAAGCGGCCCGGCTCGCCGGCATCAACGTCCGGCGGCACACCGTGCTGCTCTACGCGCTGTCCGGCCTCTGCTGCGGCATCGCCGCGATCATGCTGACCGCGCAGGCCAACTCCGCCCAGGCGGCGATGGCGAACCTCTACGAGCTGGACGCGATCGCCGCCGCGATCATCGGCGGCACGCTGCTCAGCGGCGGGCGGGGGACCATCGTCGGTTCCCTGCTCGGGGTGGTCATCTTCTCCACCATCACCAACCTCTTCGCCATCAACGGCCTCTCCACCGAGGCCCAGAACATGGTCAAGGGCGGGATCATCGTGGCCGCCGTCCTGATCCAGCAGTTCCAGTTCCGCAGCTTCACCCAGTTCCTCGGCCGCAACCGCCTCACCACCACCTGATCCACCCGGGCACCACCCGAGGCACCTGACCGACCCGGGCGCACCACCCTGCACCACCACCCGAGGCACCACCCCGCTCAGCACATCCGGCGACCGTCGCACCGACGGTGGCCCGGCGCACCACACCCTTCTTTCGCCCACCACCCTCTTCCAGGAGGTCGTCATGACCCAGCACAGTCGGGACCTGTCCCGTCGGCGGCTGCTGTTCGGCGGGGCCGCGCTCGGCGCCGGCGCCCTGCTCACCGCGTGCACCAGCAACGAGGCGGCGCCCACCGCGGCGCAGACCAAGGTGGCCGAGGCCGCCACCGGCGGCAACAGCACCCCCGGCAAGCAGGTGACCATCGGCTTCTCCGCCCCGGCCGCCGACCACGGCTGGATCGCCGCCATCACCAACAACGCCAAGGCGCAGGCCGGCGCGTACTCCGACGTGAAGTTCACGTCGGTCGAGGCCGGCGCGGACGCGGCGGCCCAGCGGGCGGCGCTGTCCACCCTGATCTCCCAGAAGCCGGACGTCATCGTGCTGCTGCCGCACGACGGCAAGGAGCTCAACGCCTTCGGCCTGGAGGCCATGAAGGCCGGCATCCCCGTGGTCAACCTGGACCGGGCCTTCCCGGACGCCCGGGCCTACCGGCTCCAGATCAAGGGCGACAACTACGGCATGGGGGTGGCCGCGGCCACCTTCATCATCGACCAGCTCAAGGCCAAGGGCGTCAGTAACCCGATCATCGGCGAGATCCCCGGCATCGACTCGCTGGAGCTGACCCAGGAGCGCTCGAAGGGCTTCGCCGACACCCTCGCCGCGAGCGGCTTCAAGGTGGCCAACCGGCGGCCGGCCGAGTTCACCGCGGACTCCGGCCAGCAGGCCGCCACCGGCCTGTTCCAGGCGCTACCGAAGATCGACGCGATCTGGAACCACGACGACGACCAGGGCATCGGGGTGCTCGCCGCCGTCAGCCAGGCCAACCGCAAGGAATTCTTCATGGTCGGCGGCGCCGGCTCGAAGAAGGCGATGGAGGACATCCAGGCCGACAACACGGTCCTGAAGGCCACCGTCACCTACAGCCCGTCGATGGCATCCTCCGCGATCTCGCTCGCCCGGCTCATCGGCCAGGGCAAGGGCATGTCCGACCTGGTGGAGCTCCAGGTGCCCAAGGAGATCGTGCTGGCTTCCGAGACGATCACCAAGGAGAACGCGAGCACCTACCTCAAGCTCGGGTTCTGACACACGGGGGGAGACCCACCTTGTCCACTCACCACAGTCAACTGCGGATCGGCATGGTCGGCTACGCGTTCATGGGCGCCGCGCACTCACAGGCGTGGCGCACCGTGAACCGGGTGTACGACCTGCCGGCGCAGGTGCGGATGGCGCTGGTCTGCGGCCGGGACACGCCGAAGGTGGCCGAGGCCGCCGACCGGCTCGGCTGGGACGCGCACACCACGGATTGGCGTCGCCTCGTCGAGTCCGACGAGATCGATGTGGTCGACATCTGCACACCGGGGGACAGCCACGCCGAGATCGCGCTTGCGGCGCTGGCCGCCGGCAAGCACGTGCTCTGCGAGAAGCCGCTGGCCAACACGGTCGCCGAGGCCCGCGAGATGGCCGTCGCGGCGGCCGCCGCGCAGGCGGCGGGGGTACGGTCCATGTGCGGCTTCACCTACCGCCGGGTTCCGGCGGTCACCCTGATGCGTCGGATGGTCGCCGAGGGAAGGCTCGGCACCATCCGGCACGTCCGGGCGGCGTACCTCCAGGACTGGATCGTCGACCCGCAGTTCCCGCTGGTCTGGCGGTTGCAGAAGGACAGGGCGGGCTCCGGCGCGCTGGGTGACATCGGTGCGCACATCATCGACATGACCCAGTACGTCACGGGTCAGCGGATCACCGGGGTCAGCGCGATCACCGAGACGTTCGTCAAGCAGCGGCCGTTGCCGGCGGAGTACAGCGGCCTGGCCGCGCAGGCCGCCGGCAACGGCGCGGCCGACGGGCAGGGCCCGGACATGGGACCGGTCACCGTGGACGACGCGGCGGTCTTCGTGGCCCGGCTCGACGACGGGGCGCTGGCCACGTACGAGGCGAGCCGATTCGCCACCGGCCGCAAGAACGCGCTGCGGGTGGAGATCAACGGCTCGCTGGGCACCCTGGTCTTCGACCTGGAACGCCTCAACGAACTGGAGTTCTACGACGCGACGCGACCCGCCGCCGAGCAGGGCTTCACGCGCATCCTGGTGACCGAGGCCGAGCACCCGTACATGTCGGCGTGGTGGCCGCCGGGCCACATCATCGGCTACGAGCACAGCTTCACCCACCAGGCACGCGACTTCGTCGAGGCGATCGCCACCGGCGTCGACCCCGCGCCGTCGTTCGCCGACGGGTTGCAGGTCCAGCTCGTGCTGGACGCGGTGACCCGCTCGGCGGACCTGGGCTCCACCTGGATCGACGTGGAGCCGACGTTGGAGGCGGTCCCCGCCTGACCGAGCGGCGGTGCCGGCCCGCGTGCCGGCAC
>NZ_JBHUVA010000145.1:0-6845 GCF_042670805.1 Micromonospora sp. NPDC057141
GACCCGCCCCCGGGGCGGGTCGGGCGCGTCCGCGTACCCTGGGAAGCCAGGCGTCCCCAGGTGCCCGCCGGCACCGGGACGCCTTGATCATGGAAGGTGAGGTAGTGGCCAACATCGTCAACCTGGACCGGGTGTCCAAGGGGTACGGCGCCGCCGGGCCGCTGCTCACCGACGTCTCGCTCGGCCTCGACGACGCCGACCGGATCGGCGTGGTCGGCCTCAACGGCGCCGGCAAGTCGACCCTGCTGCGGCTGCTCACCAAGCAGGAGGATCCCGACGACGGTCGGGTCACCCACCGCCGCGACCTGCGCGTCCTCTGGCTGCCGCAGGCGCTCACCCTCACCCCCGAGGCCACCGTCCGGGACGTGGTGCTCGGCACCGCCTGGCTCGGCCAGAGCATGGGCGCCGAGCACGAGTGGGCCGGTGACGCCGGCGTCCGGGCCATCCTCGACGGCCTCGGCATGCCCCACCTCGGCCTCGACCAGCCCGTCGGCCCGATGTCCGGCGGCGAGCGCCGCCGCGTGGCGCTGGCCGCGCTGCTGGTCCGCGAGTCCGACCTGCTCATCCTCGACGAGCCCACCAACCACCTCGACGTCGGCGGCGTCGACTGGCTCGCGAAGCACCTCGTCGGCCGCCGGGGCGCCCTCGTCGTGGTCACCCACGACCGGTGGTTCCTCGACGCCGTCTGCACCACCACCTGGGAGGTCGCCGACCAGACCGTCCGGGCGTACGAGGGCGGCTACGCCGCGTGGACCCTGGCCCGCGCCGAGCGGGAACGGGTCGCCGCGGCCACCGAGGCCCGCCGGCAGAACCTCCTGCGCAAAGAGATCGCCTGGCTGCGCCGCGGGCCGCCCGCCCGCACCTCCAAGCCGAAGTTCCGCATCGACGCCGCCAACGCGCTCATCGACGACGTGCCGCCGCCGCGCGACACCATGTCGCTGCAACGGCTCGCCACCGCCCGGCTCGGCAAGCAGGTGTACGACCTGGAGCACGTCCGGCTGCACGCCGGCCCCAAGGAGATCCTGCACGACACCACCTGGCAGGTCGGTCCCGGCGACCGGATCGCCGTCCTCGGCCGCAACGGCGCCGGCAAGACCACCCTGCTGCGGATGCTCGCCGGCATCACCTGCCCCGACGGCGGCCGGTTCCACACCGGCTCCACGGTCAAGCCGGCGTTCCTCTCCCAGGAACTGGCCGAGCTCCCCGGCCACCTGCGCGTCCTCGAAGCCGTCGAGGAGGTCGCCCGCCGGGTCCAGCTCGGCGACCGGGAGGTCTCCGCCGCCCAGCTCGCCGAGGTCTTCGGCTTCGACGACCGCCGGCTCTGGACGCCCGTCGGCGACCTCTCCGGCGGGGAACGCCGCCGCCTCCAGATGCTCCGGTTGCTCGCCGCCGAGCCCAACGTGCTGCTCTTCGACGAGCCCACCAACGATCTGGACACCGACACCCTCGCCGCGCTGGAGGACCTGCTCGACTCCTGGCCCGGCACGATCATCGTGGCCAGCCACGACCGGTACCTCATCGAACGGGTCACCGACGCCGCGTACGGGATGTTCGGCGACGGCCGGCTCGTGCACCTGCCTGGCGGCGTCGACGAGTACCTGGCCCGGGCCGCCGACCGGCCGCCCGCCGCCCCGGCCGCCCCCGCCGGGGCCCCCGCCGACGGCACGCCGGCCGCCGCCGCGAGCGGCATGTCCGCCGCCGAGGCGCGACAGGCCAAGAAGGAACTCACCCGCCTCGAACGCCAGATCACCAAGCTGGATCAGCGGGAGGCCACCCTCCTCGACCAGCTCGCCGCCAACGCCACCGACTACGCCAAGGTCGCCGAGCTGGACGCCCAGCTCAAGGACGTCCGGGCCGAACGGGAACAGGTGGAGGAGAACTGGCTGGCCCTCGCCGAGCAGGTGCCCGGCAGCTGACCAGGGCAGCCGGGTGGGGGGTGTGCGGCGTCACAGCCCGTCGTGCGGGACAATCGCAGGCGACCCCTCACCCGCACGGTCTTGGAGACTCAGACATGTCCCACACCCCCGTCAACCATCCCGCGCGGCCGATCTACCGGGCGATCGGCGGGCTCGTTGGTCTGTACTTCCTGGCCTTCGGGGTGCTCGGCCTCGTCGCCAGCGCCGGCGACGATTTCCTCGCCCAGGATGACACCAAGGTGCTCGGCCAGGGGACGAACCTCGGCTTCTCGCTGCTCAGCATCGTGCTCGGCATCGCGATCCTCGCCGGCACCGTGATCGGCCGCAACCTCGACGTCGCGATCAACCAGTGGCTGGCGTACGCACTCATGGTCCTCGGCCTCGCCGAGTTGGCCTTCCTCCAGACCGACGCCAACATCTTCAACTTCACCATCACCACCGACGTCGTGGTGCTGACCCTCTCCATGGTCCTGCTGATGGCCGGCATGTACGGCAAGGTCGGCACGGACGAGGAGAAGGAGGCCTGGCAGAAGGCCCGGCTCGTCCTGTAGATCCCGCAACGCAGCGGGGGTCGGCACGCGCCGGCCCCCGCTGCGGCGGTTCGACCCGCGTCCGACGGCCGGCGGGGTGACAATCCTTCCGACTGGCAACAATCGGACGGAGGGGTCATGGCACACTTTCCGGTCAACCACCCGGCCCGGCCGCTCTACCGGGTCCTCGTCGGGCTCGTCGGGCTCTACATCCTGCTCTTCGGCGTGTGGGGCGTGGCCGAGACCTGGGGCGAGGGGCTGTTCGACCGGGGTAGCCACTGGGCCCTCGGGCTCCGCACCAACCTGGCGTTCTCGCTCGTCTCGGTGGTCTTCGGCATCGTGCTGCTGGTCGGGGCGTCCCGGCGCAGCAACCTCGGCCACTACATGAACCTCACCGCCGGCGGGGTCTTCCTCGTCACCGGCACCCTGATGATGGCCGTCCTGCAGACCCCGGCGAACTTCCTCAACTTCTCGATGTCCACCGTCATCGTGTCGCTGCTGTTCGGGCTGGTGCTGCTCGCCACCGGACTCTACGACAAGGTGGGCCCTGCCGAGCACGCCGAGGCCGAGGATCGGCGCCGCCGCGACCCCGTCCCCGGGGCCGGCAGCCGCTGACCCGCCGCCCGCTCCGTCAGCGACCCCGGGACGTGATCAGCGTCGGTTTCGCGTCCAGATGCGACAACCCGTTCCAGGCCAGGTTGACCAGGTGCGCGGCCACCGTCTCCTTGCGCGGCTTGCGCACCTCCAGCCACCAACGCCCCGTCAGTGCCACCATGCCCACCAGCGCCTGCGAGTAGAGCTCGGCCAGCTTCGGGTCGTACCCCCGGGTCTTGAATTCGGCACCGAGGATGTGCTCGACCTGGTGCGCGACGTCGTTCATCACACTGCTGAAGTTGCCCGTCGCAGACATCACCGGCGACTCCCGGACCAGCACCCGGAACCCGCTGGTCTCCTCCTCGATGTAGCCCAGCAGGGCCATCGCGGCCTGCTCCAGCAACTCCCGGGGGTGGCCGGCGGTCAGCGCCGTGGTGATCCGGTCCAGCAGGGCCCGGACCTCCCGGTCCACCACCACCGCGTAGAGCCCCTCCTTGCCGCCGAAGTGCTCGTAGATCACCGGCTTGGAGACCTTGGCCCGGGCCGCCACCTCCTCGATCGAGGTGGCGTCGAAGCCGCGCTCGGCGAACAGTTGCCGGCCGATCGAGATCAGCTGCTCGCGCCGCTGGGCCGCCGACATCCGCACCCGCGACGGCGGCTTGCCCACCGCCGCCGGCACCACGCGTCGCCGCCCACCCGCTCCGCCCCCGCTGACCGGACCATCTGCCATGCCGTCACCTCGCCGGCGCGCGGTGACGCCCTGTCGTGGAATGCTGCCGCCGTCGTTGGTCGCGCCGCCGTCGTCGGTCATCCGGTCATCCTGCCAGGCGGTGGCCGGCCCGACCGACCCGTTTACCGCAGCCGGCCCCGTTGCCCTACCTTGTCCGGCACAACACCGGCGACGGCTATCGCGGCTGCCTGACGGTCGAGGTGCCCAGATCGCGGCGGCTCTACTGGAAGATCGAAGGGATCATGGCGGGAATGGGCGCTGGCGTGGAGGCTGTGGGGCGCTAAGGTGTAGTGGTCCGGCCAACCGATTGGTTTGTCCGTTTTAGGCCGTCCCGGGTCGTCTAATGGCAGGACGTCAGGTTTTGGTCCTGATTATAGGGGTTCGAATCCTCTCCCGGGAGCTTCCGCTGTATCGCCGTCCTCGCGTGGTTAGCATGGCCGCGAGACTGTCGCCGTCCCGACGGGAGCCACGTCGTGTCCCAGCCCCACCTCCGCACCGTCGTCGTGCTCGCCGCCGGGGAGGGCAAGCGGATGAAGTCGGCGCTGCCCAAGGTGCTGCATCCCCTGCTCGGCCGGACCCTGCTCGGTCACGTGCTCACCGCCACCGGGCCCCTCCGGGCCGACCGGACAGTCGTCGTGGTCGGCCACGGCGCGGACCAGGTCCGGGCGCACCTGGCCGAGGTCGCCCCGGAGGCCGTCCCGGTGCTCCAGGCGGAGCAGCGCGGCACCGGCCACGCGGTCCGGATCGCGCTCGACGCCGTCGCCGACGCCGTGGGGACCGTGGTGGTGATCAACGGGGACGTGCCGCTGCTGCGCCCCGAGACGGTCGCCGCGCTGGTCGACGCGCACGAGGCAGCCGGGGCGGCGGCGACCGTGCTCGCCGCCGAGGTGCCCGACCCCACCGGGCTCGGCCGGATCGTCCGGGACGAGGCGGGCCGGCTGCGGCAGATCGTCGAGGAGCGCGACGCCACCGCCGAGCAGCGGGCGCTGCAGGAGATCAACGCCGGCAGCTACGCGTTCGACGCGACGCGACTGCGGGACGCGCTGGGCAAGCTCTCCACCGACAACGACCAGGGCGAGGAGTACCTGACGGACGTCTTCGCCCTGCTGGTCTCGGTTGGTGAGCCGGTCGGAGTGCAGGTGGCCACCGACCACGTCGAGACGCTGGGCTGCAACGACCGGGTCGAGCTGGCGGCGCTGCGCCGGCTGCTGCGCGACCGGGTCAACGAGGCCTGGATGCGCACCGGGGTCAGCATCCTGGACCCGGCGACGACCTGGATCGACGTGACGGTCGCGGTGGACCGGGACGCGGTCATCGACCAGAACACGCAGCTACGCGGCCGGACCGTGGTCGGCGCGGAGGCGGTGGTCGGCCCGGACGTGACGCTGATCGACACCGTGGTCGGCCCGGGGGCGACGGTGTTGCGCAGCCACGCCGTCGAAGCCGAGGTCGGCGCGGGGGCCAGCGTCGGGCCCTACGCGTACCTGCGGCCGGCGGCGCGGCTGGCCGAGAAGGCCAAGGTCGGCACGTTCGTCGAGGTGAAGAACTCCGAGGTCGGCGCGGGCGCGAAGGTGCCGCACCTGTCGTACGTGGGTGACGCGACGATCGGGGCGAAGGCCAACATCGGCGCGGCGACGATCTTCGTGAACTACGACGGGGTGAACAAGCACCGCACGACGGTCGGCGAGGCGGCCTTCATCGGCTGCGACACCAGCCTGATCGCCCCGGTGGAGGTGGGCCCGGGCGCGTACGTCGCGGCGGGCAGCGCGATCAGCCAGAACGTGCCGGCGGGGGCGCTCGCGGTGACCCGGGCGCCGCAGCGCAGCATCGAGGGGTGGGTGGCCCGGAGGCGGGCCGGCACGGTGTCGGCGGAGGCGGCGGAGCGGGCCCGGCGGGCTGCGACGGAGGATGCGCCTGGGGCATAGTGGGCGCAAGGGAAGGTGAGGCAATCCACGAGGGCGCCGAGGCGGTTCGGGAGCCGTCAGGCGGGGGAGATACTGCAAACCGAAGTCTCCGGCCCCACACCGCAGCCGGGCACACCGACCAACGGGAGCAGACGGGCCCATGGGCAGCATCGTCGCCGAAAACCGCAAGAGCCTGATGCTCTTCTCCGGACGTGGTTTCCCGGAGCTGGCCAGGGAGATCGGTGAGGTCCTCGGCATCGCGCCGACGCCCGCCGACGCGTACGAGTTCGCCAACGGTGAGATCTTCGTGCGCTTCAAGGACTCGGTACGCGGTTCGGACGCCTTCGTGGTGCAGTCCGTGACGCACGGGGTCAACACCTGGGTCATGGAGACTCTGATCATGGTCGACGCGCTGAAGCGTGGATCGGCCAAGCGGATCACCGTGGTCCTGCCGTTCTACCCGTACTCCCGGCAGGACAAGAAGCACCGCGGCCGGGAGCCGATCTCGGCGCGGCTGGTGGCGGACCTGCTGAAGACGGCGGGGGCGAACCGCATCCTCACGGTGGACCTGCACACCGCGCAGATCCAGGGCTTCTTCGACGGCCCGGTCGACCACCTGTTCGCGATGGACATCCTTGCCGAGTACGTGGAGCGCAAGTTCGCCGGTCGGCCGATGACGGTGGTGGCGCCGGACTCGGGCCGGGTGCGGGTGGCGGAGCGGTGGACCGACCGGCTGGGCGGCTGCCCGCTGGCGTTCATCCACAAGACGCGGGACCCGTTGAAGCCGAATCAGGTGGTGGCGAACCGGGTGGTCGGTGAGGTCGAGGGTCGGGTGTGCCTGATCGTCGACGACATGATCGACACCGGCGGGACGATCACCAAGGCCGCCGACATCCTGCGGGAGTCGGGTGCGGCGGAGATCGTGGTGGCGTCGACCCACGCGCTGTTGTCGGACCCGGCGGTCGAGCGGTTGAAGAACAGCCCGATCACCGAGGTCGTGGTGACGAACACGCTGCCGCTGCCGCCGGAGAAGCAGCTCGACAAGATCACGGTGCTGTCGATCGCGCCGCTGCTGGCCCGGGCGATCCGGGAGGTCTTCGACGACGGGTCGGTGACGACCCTCTTCGGCGGCCTGAGCTGACGTGAGTGCCGCGCGCCGGCTGCCGGGACC
>NZ_JBHUVA010000146.1:0-6729 GCF_042670805.1 Micromonospora sp. NPDC057141
CACCCGGGCGGCCGGTGCCCCTCGACGGCGGGCGCGAAATAGAGCAAGCTCGAAGAGTGCGCCGACCGGGTAGCGTGGGGCGCGACCGGCACGGCAGGTGCCGAGGGTGCCACTGCCAGTGGTACGCATGGCAGGGAGATGGGTAGCAGGGCCGCGGCTACCTAGGGTTCGTGGTCATGGCGGAGAACCAGAGCACGTCGGAGCAGCTCAGCTCCGCGCAGAAACTTGCCCTATTCGTCCTGCTCGGCGCGCAGTTCATGCTGTCCGTCGACTTTTCCATTCTCAACGTGGCGCTGCCCCGGATGGGGGAGGGCGTCGGCCTCTCGCTGGCCGACCTGCCCTGGGTGGCCAGCGCGTACGCGCTGCCCGCTGCCGGCTTCACCCTCCTGTTCGGCCGGGTCGCCGACCTGTTCGGCCGGCGGCGGCTGTTCCTGACCGGCATCGCGCTGCTCACCGTGGCCTCGCTGCTCGGCGGCTTCGCGACCAACGCGACGATGCTGCTGAGCGCCCGCGTGCTGCAGGGCTTCGCCAACGCGATCGCCATCCCGGCCGCGATGGCGCTGCTGATCACCACCGTCTCCGACGAGCGGGCCCGCGCCCGGGTGCTCGGCCTCAACGGCGCGCTGCTCTCCGGTGGCTTCACCGTCGGCGCCCTGGTCGGCGGCAGCCTGGTCAGCGCCCTGGACTGGCGCTGGGCGTTCTGGATCAACGTGCCGGTGGCGGTCGCCATCATGGTGCTGACCCCCCTGGTGATCAAGGAGAGCGTCCGCCCCGCCGGCGTCAAGCTCGACGTGCCGGGCGCCGTCACGGTCACCGCCGGCCTGCTCGCCCTGGTCTACGGCGTGAGCATGCAGAGCTGGATCGCCCTCGTCGTCGGCGCGGTGCTCATCGCGGCCTTCTGGTTCGTCGAGCTCAAGGCCAAGGCGCCCCTGGTGTCGCTGACCCTGCTCAACCGGCCGAACATCAAGTGGGGCAACTACGGCGGCATCGTCGCCTTCGTGATGGCCAGCGGCGTCAACTTCGGCCTCACCCTCTACATGCAGGACGTGCTCAAGATGGCCCCGTTCACCACCGGCCTGGTGTTCGGAGTGCCGGGCCTGGTGGCCGTCGTCGCCGGCGTCATCGCCGGCCGCATGATCGGCAGGTACGGCTACCGCAACGTCCTCGCCGTCGGCCTGCTGGCGCAGGGCCTGACCACCGTCCCGCTGCTGCTGACCGGCACGTCGACCACGCCGAGCCTGGCCCTGATCGTGCCCTCGCTGTTCCTGATGTACTTCGGGCACGTCACGGCCGTCGTCGCCTACACGGTGACCGCCACCTCCGGCCTGGAAGACTCGCAGCAGGGCCTGGCGACCGGCCTGGCCACCCTGGCCCAGCAGATCGCGGTCACCATCGGCATCCCGATCTTCGGGGCGCTCGTGGCCGCCCGCACGGACGTGCTGGACGGCGTCCACTTCGCCATGCAGGTGCAGATCGTGGTGATCCTGGTGTCCGTGGCGCTGATCTGGGTCGGCCTGCGGGACCGGGGCGTCCCGGCCGGGCCGTCCGCCGCCGAGCGGCAGGAGCCCGCCCCGGTGCCGGTGCCGCGCAACGTCAGCGAGAACACCGTCTAGGCGCCCCCGGCGCGTCCCCCGACCGCGGTGTACGGAGCGCCGGTCCCACCCCCCCCTGGGCGCTCCGTACACCGCATGTTCGCGCTTCGGGCCGTCCGCCCCCACCCGGCGGGCGGCCCGCGCCGCGTCGGGCGGCACCCACCCGGGCGTCCGGCCGTGTCGGCGCGCGAGGTGGGCGTGGGACATCTCCGGCACCGGCAACGGTCACCGCCGACGTGGCCGGCGTGATGACGTAGGTGGATCGGCTCCCTAGCCCGGAACACGGACGTGCCGGGGAGCAGCACGGGGCGCACAGCGAGACGGGCGCACAGCGAGACGGGCGCCCCGCGGGGTTTCACACCGCGGGACGCCCGTGCCTGGTACGACCGGTCAGGACTGCCTGAGCCAGTCGGCGAGCCGCTCACCGATCATGATGGAGGTGAGGTTGGTGTTGCAGTTGACGATCGACGGCATGACGGAGGCGTCGCAGACGTACAGGCCCTCGGTGCCGTGCACCCGCAGCCGCTCGTCGACCACCGCCCCCTCGTCGCCGGCCGCGCCCATCCGGGCGGTGCCGACGGGGTGGTAGCCGCTGTCGAGGCTGAGCCGGACGTAGTGGCGCATCAGCTCGTCGTCGGCGACCATGTCCTCGCCGAGCACCACGAACCGCTGACCCTGGTCGTTGATGCCCGCCGTCTGCATGAACTGCCAGCACTGGCGCACGGCGTCGACGAGGGTCTGGACGTCGCGCTCGGTGTCGAGGAAGTTGAGCACGACGTCCGGCGGTGCGGTGGGGTCGGCCGAGGTGAGGGTCAACCGCCCCCGGGACTCGGGCCGCTGGTGCACGACCATCACCCCGAAGATCGTCTTCGCGGCGGCCAGCATCTGCAGCTCGGGGAAGAGCGTCAGGTCGAAGTGGTTGATCATGTAGTACTGGAGGTCGTTGAACTCCGTCGATCCCGGCGCGGTGGTGCGCAGGAGCGTCTGGAGGAACGGGTTCTCGGAGCTGAAGCTCCCCTCCTGCGGCACCATGAACGCGCCGGTGCGCGGGTGGTCGATCAGGTCGGCGCCCACCCCGGGTCGGTCCAGGACCACGTCGATGCCGAGCCGCCGCAGGTCGCCGGCGGGCCCGATGCCCGAGCGCATGAGGATGGCGGGCGAGTTGACCGCCCCGGCGGCCAGCACGACGGTGCCGGCCTCGATCACCTCGGTGCCGCCGCCGGGCTTGGCGACCTCGACGCCGCGTGCCCGGTTGCCGGTGAACAGCACCCGGTTGACCTGGACCCCGGAGCGGATCTCCAGGTTCTCCCGGCTGCGGGCCTCGGCCAGGTATCCCATCGCGGTGGAGAACCGGTGGCTGCCCTGGCGGTTGGACGGGATGGAGCCGACGCCGGTGGCCTCCGGGTGGTTGTGGTCCTCGACCTCGGGGAAGCCGGCCTTGAGGCAGGCGTCGCGGAACACGTGCTGCACCGGGGCCATCTCGTCGGACGTGAACCGACGGATCGGGATGGGGCCGCCCTTGCCGTGGTATTCGTTGTCGAAGTCCTGGTCGTCCTCGAGCCGCTTGTAGAACGGCAGCACCTCGTCCCAGGCCCAGGCCGGGTTGCCCAGCTCGGCCCACTCGTCGAAGTTGTTCGGGGTGCCGCGCAACGCGATGGTCGCGCCGACGGCGGAGGAGCCGCCGGTGACCTTCCCGCGCGGAAAGATGATCCGCCGGCGGTCGGTGATCTCGGCCTTGAAGTGCCAGTCGTGGCTGTCCATCGACATGGCGCTGCCGTCGATCAGGTCGGTCGGGGTCTCGGCCACCGTCGCGAAGTCGGGGCCCGCCTCCAGCAGCAGCACCCGGCGGGCGGGATCCTCACTGAGCCGGGCGGCCAGCGCGGCTCCGGCGGAGCCGGATCCGACCACCAGATAATCGATTCCGTGCATCATCGGCGTCCTTCGGTGCGTGGGGGATGGGCGATCCTGTCGGCGTGGGCGGACAGGAGTGGATGCGCTTCCATTGCGGACGTGCTCGGGACCCGTCCTGAGCATCACACCGGGGGATGCGTGTCGCTTCTCCGCCGTTGCCGTGCGCCGTCGCCGTGTCGCTGTTGTCGCCGTGTCGCTGTTGTCGCTGTGTCGCTGTTGTCGCGGCGTCAGCCGCGGGGGGAACGCCGGCGCCGGGCCCGGCCCAGCGAGGCGGCGGTCGCCTCGTACGCGTCGCCCGCGCCGACCATCAGCGAGCGCAGCTGCGCCTCGAAGCAGACGTCGGCGTCGTACGGGTCGATCAGGTAGCCGCCGAGCTCGAGGCTCACCAGCCCGTGCAGGGCGATCCACATGTTCTGCGCGGCCAGCAGCGGATCCCCGGCGCGGAACCGGCCCTGCTCGGTGGCCCGGGCCACCGCGTCGACCAGCGGCTGGAGCGTGTATTTCCCGTGCTGCCGGTCGCCGTCGGCCAGGGCGAACCCACCGAGCGCCGCGCTGCCGAACATGACCTGGTAGAGCTGCGGGTGGTCGAGGGAGTTGGCCCGGTAGGCGTATCCGAGGGCCATCACGTCGGCGACCGCGTCGGAGGTGGCCCGCACGGTCGACATCCGCCGGTGCAGGCGGGCGAAGCCCTCGTGCACCATCGCCCGGACCAGGTTGTCCATGCCGCCGAAGTGCGTGTAGACGGCCGTGGTCGAGGTGCCCACGGCGGCGGCGAGGCGGCGCGTGGTGAGGCCGGCGGTGCCCTCCTCGGCCAGCAGCCGGGCCGCGGCCTCCAGCAGGGTGGTCGCCAGGGTCGGGTCGATTCGGCGCGGGCTCACGTTGACATGGTCTCACGCCCGGCGTACCTTCGATGAAGTAACGCTGTTACGTAACCACGATACGCAAAAAGATCGCCCCAGCTCGTGGAGGCCGCAATGAGCGTCGTCGCCCTCGCCCCCAAGACCCTCTACCGCAACGACAACCGGCGCCCCGTCGCCACCGAGGCGACGGAGTTCGACCTGACGGTCACCGGGCGGCTGCCCGCCGAACTGGACGGCTGCTTCGTCCGCATCGGGCCGAACCCGGTGGGCGGCGACCGGCCCGGCCACGCCCTCGTCGGCGACGGCATGGTGCACGGGGTGCGCCTGGGCTCCGGCCGCGCGCTGTGGTATCGCAACCGGTGGATCCGCACCGACCGCACCACCCGTGCCCTGGGCGAGCTCGCCCTGCCCGGCCCCCGGCACGGGCTGTCCGACAACGCCAACGCCAACGTCATCCGGCACGGCGGGCGCACCCTGGCCCTCGGCGAGGCCGGCGTGCTGCCGGTCGAGCTGGACGACGAACTGGGCTCCGTGGCCCGCATCGACTTCGACGCCACCCTGCCGCACGGCTTCGCCGCCCACGCCGAGTGCGACCCGGTCACCGGGGAGCTGTTCGCGGTGGCCTACTACCACGAGCTGCCGTACGTCGAGCACCTCGTGCTGACCCCCGAGGGGCGGGTACGCCGCAGCGAGCGCATCGAGGTCACCGGGCCGCCGCTGATGCACTCGTTGGCGTTGACCGACCGGCACTCGGTGCTGTTCGACCTGCCCGTCACCTTCCGGCCGACGCTGGCCCGGGCGGGCTCCCGCTTCCCGTACGCGTGGTCGCCCGGGCGGCCGGCGCGGCTCGGTCTGCTGCCCCGCGAGGGGCGCGGGGCCGACGTGCGCTGGTTCGACGTCGACCCCTGCTACGTCTTCCACCCCGTCAACGCCTACGAGGTCGACGACACCTGCGTGGTCGACGTGGTGCGCCACGACCGGGTCTTCGACCGCGACCTGCACGCCCCGGGGGAGTCCGCGCCGACCCTGTGGCGCTGGACGCTGGACCTGACCCGGGGCACCGTCGCCGCCGAGCAGCTCGACGACATTCCCCAGGAGTTCCCCCGCATCGACGAGCGCCGCAAGACGATGCGGCACCGGTACGCCTACACGGTGGCCATGCAGTCCCAGGCAGGGGTGCTGGGTGGCTCGGCGCTGCTGCGCCACGACCTGCTGCGCCGGGAGGTGGCGGTGCACGACTTCGGGCCGCACCGGGAGGCGGGGGAGGCGGTGTTCGTCCCGCGCGGTCCGCTCTCGGCCGAGGACGACGGGTGGTTGCTGACCTACGTCCACGACGGGCGCACCGGCCGCAGCGATCTGGTCGTGCTCGACGCCGGCGACTTCACCGGGGCGCCGGTCGCCGTCGTGCACCTGCCCGGCCGGGTACCCAGCGGCTTCCACGCCAACTGGATCGGCTCCTGAGCCGGCACCCGCAGATCGGACGGATTTCCGACAGCACCTGGGCAATCTGAAGGAACTGTGGCGCGGATCGGCCGGTTAGCTTCGCGGCAGCCGCTGTCTCGTTTTCCACGGACCGTTTGGCGATTCCCCGCGTTTCCTCTCCCGCGTCCTTACGGAAGGTGCCAAAGATGTCCCAACCCCTCGCCGCTGCTCCGTCCTCGGGGCTGCTCGCGCGACTCAACGGGGCCCACCACCGGGCGGCCCTCAACGGTTTCCTCTTCATCGTGCTGGCGCACTGGGCCGAGCACCTGGTCCAGGCGTACCAGATCTGGGTCCTCGGCATGCCCCGGCCGAAGGCGCGGGGCGTGCTGGGCCAGTTCTACCCGTGGCTGGTCTCCTCCGAGTGGTTGCACTACGGCTACGCCATCGTGATGCTGGTCTTCCTCTTCGCGTTGCGCCGGGGATTCGTCGGGCGCGCCCGCACCTGGTGGACCGTGGCGCTGGCCATCCAGTTCTGGCACCACATCGAGCACTTCCTGCTGCTGTGGCAGGTGCAGTCCGGCACCATGTTCTTCGGCCAGAAGGTGCCCACCAGCATCCTGCAGCTCGTGCTGCCGCGGGTGGAGCTGCACCTGTTCTACAACTCGGTGGTCTTCATCCCCATGGTGATCGCGATGTACCTGCACCTGCGGCCGAACCGGCGCGAGCAGGAGCAGATGACGTGCAGCTGCGTCGGGCACCGCGTCGCCGGCCGGTCCCTCGCGCCCCATGCCGCGTGAGCTGAGCCGCCCGCCCGGAGGCCGCCGCCGGGCGGCAGCCGCCGCGGTCGCGGTGGTCGCCGGGCTGCTCGCGCTCACCCCCGGCGCGGCCCGGGCCGACGGCGGCCCGTTCTCCGCCGAACCGTCGGCCGGCGCGGTGCTCACCAC
>NZ_JBHUVA010000147.1:0-6387 GCF_042670805.1 Micromonospora sp. NPDC057141
CCCCTATCGGACGCCGGCCGTTCGCCGTCGTTGCCACCAGCTCAGGCGGCCTGCAGCCCCTCCGCCCGGGCGAGCTCGCGCAGCCGGCCCAGGGCCTGGATCTCCAACTGCCGGATCCGCTCCCGCGACAGCGAGAACCGCGACGCGACCTCGGTCAGCGAGTGCTCCCGCCCGTCCTCCAGGCCGTAGCGGGCCCGCATGATGCCGGCCGACCGGTCGTCGAGATGGTTGAGCAGGCCCTCGATGCGCTGCCGCTCCAGCCCGGTGAGGACGATCTCCTCCGGCGACGGGGCGTCGCTGTCGGCGACCAGGTCGCCGAGGTTGGTGTCGCCGTCGTCGCCGACCGGCGTGTCCAGCGACACGGTGTCCTGCGACCAGCGCACCAGCTCCCTGACCCGCTCGATGGTGACGCCGAGGGCCGCCGCGATCTGCTCCGGCTCCGGGTCGCTGCCCAGCTCGCGGGTGAGCTGCCGGGCGACGTTGCGCATCCGGTTGACGTCCTCCACCAGGTGGACCGGCAGCCGCACGGTGCGCTCCTGCTGGGCGATCGCCCGGCTGATCGCCTGGCGGATCCACCAGGTCGCGTAGGTGGAGAACTTGAACCCGCGCTCGTAGTCGAACTTCTCGACCGCCCGGACCAGGCCGGTGTTGCCCTCCTGGATCAGGTCGAGCATGGGCATGCCCGAACGCACGTAGCGCCGGGCGATGGAGACGACCAGCCGCAGGTTGGCACGGATGAAGAGGTCCTTCGCCCGTTCCCCCTCGGCGACCACGCGCTCCAGGTCGTCCCGGTCGACACCGGCGGGAACGCGGTCCGTCTCAAGCAGGTGCTCGGCGTACAGCCCGGCCTCGATCGACTTGGAGAGGTCGACCTCGGTGGCGGCGTCCAGCAGTGGCGTCCGGGAGATCTCGTGAAGGTAGACTCCGACCAGGTCGCGCTCCTCGGCCACCTCGTCGGTTCGCATGCCGATGTTCTTGTCCACGTTGCCCACGGTCCCCTCGCTCGCGCCGGTTGCCCGGTTCCTTGCCATCCCCACGTCCATCAGCCCTCCCCCGTAGCTTCCGCTGTGCCCTCCGGCGCTGACCTGACACCTGCACAACAGTTGAGACGCGTCGGGGATTCCATGTCGTGAGTCGAAAGTGTCACGAATGCCTGAGTAGTAGCTGAGAGCCCAATCCATGTTTGCTGTCAGCACCCCGAAAAGTGGCTCGCCGTTGGCGCCACCGACGGGTCGGCGGATCGACGGAACGCGTCCGCCTCCGGCATGGCACCATCGCCACCCCGGGACGCACAGCGACCCGCGTCACCGCCGCGCTGCGATCCTGGTCACCGGCTGATACGCGCCGGCGGACCGGTCGGTTCATTCACGTATGCGGAATACCCTCGCCCCGGTTGAACAATCCGTGCCGTGTGGTAAGTCCCACTGCCGGTGGTTGGTGACCACCGTCACCGCCTCAGGAGGCCAGCAGGTCGAGCGCGCCCCGGACCTGGTCGGCGGCGCGGGCCAGGGCGGCCCGGGCCGCGGGGACCTCGGCGCCGGAGACGAGCGACACCAGGGCGGTCTTGAGGTCGCCGTCGGCCTCGTGCAGGGCCCGCCGGCAGACCTCCTCGGCGCAGCCGGTGGCCTCCATCAGGATCGAGATCATCCGGCCGCGCAGCTTGGCGTTGGTGGCCACCATGTCGATCATGAGGTTCGAGTAGACCCGCCCCAGCCGCACCATGACGGCCGTGGAAAACGTGTTGAGCACCAGCTTCTGCGCCGTGCCCGCCTTCATCCGGGTCGATCCGGTCACCACCTCGGGGCCGGTGTCCACCCCGATGAAGACGTCGACCGACCCGGCTGCCTCGGCCTCCGGATTGGCGCAGAGCAGCACCGTCGAGGCCCCCTGGGCCCGGGACGCGGCGAGCGCCCCGAGGACGTACGGGGTGCGCCCGCTGGCGGCCAGCCCGACGACCAGGTCCCCCGTGCCGACGCAGTCGGCCGCCTCGGCAGCCCCGCCCCGGTGGTCGTCCTCGGCGTCCTCGACGGCCCGCCACATCGCGTCCGGGCCGCCGGCGAGGTGGGCGCAGAACCAGTGCCGGGGCGAGTTGAAGGTGGGTGCCAGCTCGGCGGCGTCCAGCACCCCGAGGCGGCCGGAGGTCCCGGCACCGAAGTAGTGCACCCGGTGCCCGCCACGCAGTGCGGCGACCGCGAGGTCGACGGTGGCGGCGATTTCGTCGAGGACCGCCGCGACGGCGGCCGGCACCCGCCGGTCCGCCTCGTTGATCACGGTGAGCACGTCCCGGGTGGACATCAGGTCGAGGTCGACGCTGCGCGGGTTGCGCCGCTCGGTGGGCGCGCCCACCCGGACCACCGGGCGGGCGGGGACCGCCGTGACCTCGCCGGGCTCGACGCGCCCGGCCGTCATCCCCGCCTCCGGCCGGGGCCGACCCGCCGGGTCCGCACCGCGTCGGCGGTGACCTCCAGCGCCCTGCGGGCCCGCGCGCGGTTGCGGGCGGCCACCCCGACGAAGAGGCAGTCGACCACGGTGAGCTGGGCGAGCCGGCTGGCCATGGCGCCCGAGCGGTACGTCGTCTCGCGGGCCGCCGTGGTGAGCACGAAGTCGGCGACGTCGGTGATCGGCGAACGGGGAAAATTGGTCAGCGCCACGGTGCTGGCCCCCCGGGCCCGGGCCTGCTCCAGCACCTCGATCACGTCGGCGGTGGCGCCGCTGTGCGAGATGCCCACGGCCACATCGCCCCTGGCGAGCAGCGCGGCCGAGGTGAGGGCGGTGTGCACGTCCGGGAAGTAGAACGCCGTGCGGCCGATGCGGTGCAGCTTCTGCTGGAAGTCCGAGGCGACGAAGCCGCTGGCGCCCGCGCCGTAGACCTCGATCCGGCCCGCGCCGACGATCGCCTCGACGACCTGCTCACAGACGGCCGGGTCGAGTTGCTCGGCCGTCTCCTCGACGGCCCGGGCGTCGTTGAACGCGATGGTGGCGATGATCTGGGCCAGGTCGGCGCCGGGCGGGATGTCGCCGCCGACGACCCGGGCGTCCGGCGGCTCGACCCGGCGGGCGGCCTCGGCGGCGAGCCGGATGCGCAACTGCGGGTAGCCGTCCATGCCGACCGAGCGGCAGAACCGGATGACGGTCGCCTCGGATGTCTCGGCGGCGGTGGCGAGGTCGGTGATGGTGCGCCGGGCGGCGTCCGCCGGGTCGGAGACCACCAGCCGGGCCACCCGCTGCTCGGCGGGCGACAGCGAGGGCAGCAGGCCGCTGATGTGGACGATCAACCCACCCGGCTCGTGACTCGCAGAAATCTTCGGACTCTTCGCCACGGATGAAACTTACTTTCACGAGGCGTAAGCGTCAACCGTGTCTCCACGTATCGGGAAAAGTACTCCGGACGTTCACGAGTGTTGCGGAAAGACTGTCATTTCCGCAGCGCCCGGCACCTCCCCCGGAGGGGTCCGGCCCCGTGCTGGACGGGCCGGGCGACCAGCCGTCCGGACGGCGGTCGCACCGTTCGGTGGGGTGCCCGGGTTGGCCGGCAGGCCAACCGTCAGGCCTGACCCGCCACGAGCAGCCCTGGCCCCCGCCCGGCGTCGTCGACGGGGGGCGCCACCGCCCCGGGCGCGGCGGCCGGCTCGGCTGGAGGCGGCTCGGCCGGGGCGGCGGCCTCGACGCCCACGGTCTCCTCGGCCGGCAGCCAGGCGGCCAGGTGGGCCCGGATCTGCCGGGACACCTCCTCGGGCGAACGACCGGCGTCGACGACGACGAAGTCGGGGAACTCGGGCAGCGTGCGGTACGCCGTGTCGGCGGCGGTCAGCCAGCCCATCGTCTCGTGGTCGGTGCCGCGCCGCTCGATCCGCCGGTACGCCTCGGCCGGGTCGACTGCGAGGAGGAAGGTGACCTGCGGCGGCGGGAAGAGGCGGTAGCCGGCCCGGGCCAGCCGCTCCCAGCGCTGCCCGCCGTGCGCGCGGATGCTGGCGTACTGGCAGGCCGAGTAGCGGTCCATGACGGCCGTCCGGCCGGTGACGAGGCAGCTCAGCAGCGCCGCCGCGATCGCCAGCCAGCGCAGCACGGACTCGACGGCGAGCAGTCCGCGCCGGCCGACCAGCCGCTCGGCGTCGGGGCGGCCGAGCCGCTGGGCGATGCGGCCGAGCCAGCGGCGGCCACCGGCGTTGCGATGATAGGTCGCCGGACGACCGGCGGCGGTCAGCGCCTCCGCCAGGTGATGGGCCTGGGTCGTCTTGCCCGAGCCGTCGATGCCGATCAGGGCGACGGCGCGCAGTCGGGCCTTGCCACGCTGGTCCCGCAGTGATCTGGCCACCTTCCCCAGACTATCGGACCCGCGCTCACCCCCGGAGTTTCGTCCCTTTGCAGGCGGTTCGCACCCCGAGGGGCGACGCTCAGGTGTGGGCGAACGGAATGCCGGGTACGCAAATCGAATCCGCCTGTCCACGACACGACCGACGGGAGAGCCAGATGGCCGAGCGCGGAGACGAGACCCTGGTGCACACGCTGAAGAAGGTCGCCGCCGTGCTCAAACAGTCCGAGATCCCGTTCGCCCTCGGCGGCAGCTTCGCGGTGTACGCCCACGGCGGGCACTCCAGCGAGCACGACGTCGACTTCCTCATCCGGGGCGAGGACGTGGACCGGGCGCTGGAGGCGCTGGTCGAGGCAGGATTCGACGCCGAGCGCCCGCCCGAGGACTGGCTGGTGAAGGTCTACGACGACGGCCGGATGGTGGACCTGATCCACCGCCCGATCGAGACCCCGGTCACCGACGAGACGTTCGCCGACACGATCGACCGCTCGGTCGACGCGATCCACCTGCCGGTGCTGTCCGCCTCCCTGCTCATGGTGCACAAGCTGCTCAGCTTCTCCCAGCACTACTGCGACTTCGCCCGGGCGCTGCCGCTGGCCCGGTCGCTGCGCGAACAGATCGACTGGGAACGGGTACGCAAGGAGACGCAGCACTCACCGTACGCCGAGGCGTTCCTGGTGCTGCTCGACCGGTTGGACGTGGTGCCGTACACCGGCGCCGCCGAGGAGAGGGAGATCGCGTGAGCGAGCACCGCGACAGCGCCGCCGGCCCGCCCGCCGCCACCGGCCCGCCCGCCATGGCCGCCGGCCCGCCCGACGAGTACGTGGAGGCCGAGATCCACCGGCTGCTGGCCGAGGACCCGGCCGTCGCCGAGCAGGGGATCACCGTGGTCCGCCGGGAACGGGGCCTGGTCCTCTACGGCGAGGTGGAGAGCCCGCACCGGCGCGAGGAGATCCTGCGCCGGGTCGCCGAGCGCTTCCCCGACGTGCCGGTCACCAGCGACATCGGGGTGATCCGCACGCAGGCACCCACGCAGGTCGAGCAGCTGCCGTGAGGGAGGTCGGAAGGTGATCCGGATCGCCGCCGTGGGCGACGTGCACCTGGACGAGGACGTGGTGGGCCGGTTCCGGCCCGCCCTGGAGGAGCTGCCCGACTGCGCCGACGTGCTGCTGCTCGCCGGCGACCTGACCCGGCACGGCACCGAGGCCGAGGCGCGCTGCGTGGCCCGGGAGTTCGGCGCGCTGGGCGTGCCGGTGGTGACGGTGCTCGGCAACCACGACCACCAGTGCGACCAGGTGCCGCAGGTGGTCAAGGTGCTGGAGAAGGCCGGCATCCGGGTGCTGGAGGGCGAGGGGATCGTGCTGGAGTTCCCCGCCGGCCGGCTCGGCGTGGCCGGGGTGAAGGGCTTCGGCGGCGGTTTCGCCGGCCGGTGCGCCAGCGACTTCGGCGAGCCGGAGATGAAGGCGTTCGTCCGGACCACGAACGAGAGCGCGGAGGCGCTGGGCGCGGCGCTGCGGGGGTTGGACTGCGACCTGCTGGTGGCGCTGACCCACTACTCCCCCGTGCCGGACACGCTGGCCGGCGAGCCGCTGGAGATCTACCCGTTCCTCGGGTCGTACCAGCTCGGGCAGGCCATCGACTCGGCGCCGACCGCGCTGGCCCTGCACGGGCACGCGCACGCCGGCAGCGAGCGGGGCACCACCCCGGGCGGGGTCCGGGTCCGCAACGTGGCCCACCCGGTGATCAAGCAGGCGTACAGCATCTTCCATCTGGGAGATCACCTGGACGCCGGGGAGGTTTCCCGGATCGGTCATACGGGTATTCGGCAACCATGGAGCTGATTCTCTGGATTCTCGCAGTCGTACTCGTGGTCGCCGGTATTCTCGCGCTGTTCCGCCGGCAGATCCTGTGGGGCATCGTCCTCATCGTGGTCGGGCTGTTGGTCGGCCCGGGTGGGGTCAGCATCTTCAGCAGTTGACCTCCGACCTCGTATCACCACCGACCCGCCGGGGTCGTCGGCGTCGCTGGCGCAAGGAAGGGCCCCCTGTTAACGCATTCTGCTGTCTCTTATACAC
>NZ_JBHUVA010000148.1:0-6283 GCF_042670805.1 Micromonospora sp. NPDC057141
CGGCGGGGCCCCGCTCAGTTGGTGGACTGGGGTGGGGTGCGGGGGGTGGCGTGAGCGCGCGGCGGTAGCGTCAGCGGACATGACGGTCGTGCATCCGATCGCCCGGGCCTGGATCACCACTGGCGGCACCGGCGCGCAGAACTACGACGAGTTCGCCGACGACGCGGAGATCACCGCGATCATCGAGGCGAACCCGCACAGTGCCCTCGGCATCGAGATGCCCCACCGGGCGCCGGAGAGCCTGGGGAAGTCGTTCCTCGACGCGCTCCCCGACGCGGTGGCCCGGTTCACCGAGGCGAAGGCCGACGGCAGCTACACCCCGGCCGAGCAGGTCGTGGTCCTCTACCGGATCAGCGCGCCGGGGGAGGAGACCGCGTACGGGCTGTTCGCCATGGTCGACACCGACCAGATCTCCACCAGCGCCGACGAGCCGGGCCTGGTCATCCGCAACGAAGACGTCTTCATCGCCAAGGTCCGGGAACGGGTCGCCCTCGCCGAGGCGCTCGGGCACCTGCTCTCGCCCGTACTCCTGCTCCAGACCGGCCGGGGCGACGAGCTGCACGCCGCGCTCGCGGCGGCGACCGAGACGGCCGGCGCGCCCGCCGCGACCGACACCGACCAGGCCGGGCGCACGCACGCCGTGTGGCTGCTCGGCCCCGGCCCCGAGCAGGACGCGCTGACCGCGCTCGCCGGCGGCGGCGAGCTGGTGGTCGCCGACGGCAACCACCGCAGCCTCGCCGCCCAGACCGGCGGCCTGTCCCGCTTCCTGGCCGTGGTGACCACCCCCGCATCGGTCGCCATCCAGCCCTACAACCGGCTGGTCAGCGAGCTGACCGTCACCCCGGCCGAGCTGGTCGACCGGCTCCGCGCCGCCGGGGCCGAGGTCGAGCCGGTCGACGGCCCGGTCGAGGTCCCCGCGGCCAGCGGCACCGTCGTGCTCCGGCTGCCCGACCAGGGGTACGCGGTGCGCCTGCCGCACGTCGACGGCGGCCGGCTGGAGAACCTCGACCACGCCCTGGTCGAGCGGGTGCTGCTGCGCGACGCGCTCGGCCTCGACCCCGGCGACAAGCGGATCACGTACGTCGGCGGCGACTACCCGGCGAGCTGGCTGACCGGCGAGGTCGACGCGGGCCGCGCCGAGCTGGCCGTGCTGATCGCCCCGGTGACCGTCGACGACTTCGTCGCGGTGAACCTGGCCCGGGAGAAGATGCCGCGCAAGAGCACCTGGTTCACGCCGAAGGCCCGGGGCGGCCTGGTGGTGGCCGAGCTACCCCGCTGACCTGCGCTTTTGTGGCGAAACCGGCTCCGCGCCGCCGCCCGTGCGTCGGCGCGTGAGCCGGCCTGACAGACTGCGCGGTATGCGCGTCTATCTGGGATCCGACCACGCCGGTTTCGAGCTGAAGGTGCACCTGGCCAGCCACCTCGCCAAGCAGGGGTACGAGGTGGTCGACGTCGGGCCGCACGTCTTCGACCCGGACGACGACTACCCGGCGTTCTGCCTGCACACCGGCACCCGCGTGGTCGCCGACCCGGACAGCCTCGGGATCGTCATCGGCGGTTCTGGCAACGGCGAGCAGATCGCCGCCAACAAGGTCGCCGGAGTGCGGGCGGCGCTGGCCTGGAGCATCGACACCGCCCAGCTCGGCCGGGAGCACAACGACGCGAACGTCGTGGCCGTCGGCGCCCGCCAGCACACCCTGGACGAGGCGACCGCCATCGTCGAGGCGTTCCTCACCACGTCGTTCTCCGGCAACCCCCGGCACGCCCGCCGGATCGACCAGGTCGCCGCGTACGAGCAGAGCCACGAGCTGCCCGAGCTGCCCTGACCCGGAGAGGACCCGCCCGGAGAGGACCCGTCCCGCTCAGCGACCGGAGCGGGGCAGGTCCTCGCGGGGCACCCAGTTGCGCCGGACGACGACCACCCGCTCCTCGGCCTCGGCCAGGTCCGCCTCGGTGGGCCGGGCGGCGTCCCGGGCCCGCATCGCCGCCCGCAGCCCCACCTGCGAGGAACCGGGGCCGACCAGGCCGCGCAGGCCCCGCTCGCCGCCGTCCCGGTCGTCGCCGCCGGGGGCGGGCCGGCGGCGTGGCGGCTCGGCCACCACGTCCTGCACCCCGGCCGTGGCGTCCGCCGGGGCCTCGCCGTCGGTGTGGTGCCTCGACCGGCGTCGCCGTCGCTCCGCGTCACCCATTCGTCGACCGTACCGCCCCGCCGGTCAGAAGACGCCCGACCCCGACGGGGCCCGGTGCCAGGAGAAGGCCGGGCCGGCGGCGGCGAGCGCGCCGGGGCGCAGCTCGGCGACCCGTCCGGCGTCGGCGAGCGCCGTGAGGCCCACCCCGCCCAGGTACAGCTCGCCGAGCGCCCGGACGTCGCACGCCAGGTCGGCCGGCCCGTCGGCGGGCACGCAGCGGGCGCCGTCCGGGCCGCCGGTCAGCCGCCAGCGCCCCGCGTTCTCCGGCAGCAGCTCGTCGGTCACCTCGACCACCACGTCGACGGCGGCGGCGTAGCGGCGGGCGGCGAGGGCGGCGGGTACGTCCACCACCCGCAGCCACAGCGCGTCGGTCACCCGGGGCTCCAGCCGGCGCGGCTCGTTGACCAGGCGCAGCAGCGGATCGTCCACCGGCCCCCGGTAGGACAGCCGCCGGGTCAGGTCGAGCGAGAGCAGCGGCCGCCACAGCGCCAGGCGGGCCGCCGGGTTCGCGGCCACCAGCTCCTCGACGACGGTCACGCCACACGGGCCGGCGGCGTCGTGGCCGCCTCGGGAGCGCCACAGCGCGTACCCGTCGAGCGTGCCGTCCGGGGCCTCGTGCAGCAGCACCCGCCGCTCCGTCGCGTCGTCCCGCCCGCCGGGCGGGTCGCCGAGCACGTACCGCCACCACCTGTCGTCCCGGTCGGACCAGCCGGGGCGGTCGGCGCGCTGCCGGTCGTACACCCGGGCCAGCTCGGCCCGCCGCGCGGCCGGGCGGTCCAGGCGCAGCTGGCCCTCGGCGGCGGTCGGGGCGGGCAGCCGCAGCTCGGTGGTGGCGCACTCGACGGCGAGCTGCTGGGCGGCGAGGCCGTAGCCGAAGCGGGGGTAGATCCTGCCCTCGCTGGCCCAGAGCACGGCCACCGGCTCCCGGCCGGCGTCGCGGACCTCGCGCAGCTGCCGACGCATGAGCCGGGTGAGCAGGCCGCGGCGGCGGTGCGTCGGCAGCACCCCGACCATGGTCACGTGGGCGGCGGGGACTGCCGCCCCGGGCACGGTCAGCTCCCGGGTGAACGCCGCGGCGGACGCGACGAGGTCCGCGCCGTCGAAGACCAGCAGGCTCCGCTGCGGTTCCCAGATGCTCCGTTCGGCCTCGCGCGTCTCGGTGCCGAGGGTGGTGTGGAACGCGATCTCGAACAGGCGGGCCAGCTCGTCGAAGTCGCCGGGCCGGCCGATGGTGATCGGCAGCGCAGTATCCGTCATTGTCCGTGTCTATCCCACAGCCCACGCACGGGCGAGCGGATTTGCCGGCTGGTTACCCTCGAAGACGGCGGGCCGGCGACGCCGGCATCGGTCAGGGGGAGGACACGAGATGGCAGACCAGACACAGCCGTGGGCGGAGCGCACGGTCGAGGTGTCGCCGCAGCCGGGTGTCGGGGTGCCGCCGCAGCCCGACGCCTTCCGCCGGGGCGTGGCGTCCGTCGGCCAGCGCCGCGCGCCGCGTACCGCGCAGTTTCCCTCCGTCGAACACGGCGGCCACGGTGACCACGACGGGCACGACGGGCACTGGTCCGACGTGTCGGCGCCCCGCCGGCCGCTGAGCTGGCACCTGAGCCAGCTTCGGGCCGGCGGCGAGTGGAGCGCCGCCGGCGCACTCTTCGCCTTCGTCTGCTGGGGCATCTGGGCCATCTCCGGGCGGGGCAACCTGGGTGCGCCGGTGCTCACCTTCCTGCTCAGCCTGCTGGTCGCCGCAGGCCTGTTCGGGCTGTCCCGGTTGCTCGGCCGGGTGATCTGGGAGCGGCAGCTCGGGCGGGTCCGGCGCAGCGCCCGGGGCGCCCACCTGGTGACAGCCGTCTTCCTGGTCGGCCTGGGGGTCGCCTACCTCCAGCAGACCGAGTGGGTGGTCTCCGCCTGGAACTGGGTCACCGGCAACTGAGTCCGGTGCGCCCGGGTGGCCGGCGTGAGCCGGCCGCCCGGGCGTCGCCGTCGCGGCCGGCGCGACGCCGGCCGTTCCTCACCAGGCCGGCGCCGCTTACCCGCCCGGCGGGCCTTCATCCGCCCCGGGCGGACCCGGTTGCGGAGAGGGCCGGCAGACCGCCCGGACGGGGCCCCGTCGGCCGACCGCAGCACCGTTCGGCGACCCGGGGGGTACGTCCGGCGCACCGGAACCGATCGGCCGTCGTGCCCACCCGTCGTGCCCGGCGATCATGGCCGGATGGGCGCGTATCGAGCAGCTTACGAGCGGAGCATCGCCGATCCGACCGGCTTCTGGCGGGACGCGGCGGCGGAGATCGACTGGCACCGGCCGCCGCAGCGGATCCTCGACGACACCCGGGCCCCGCTGTACCGCTGGTTCCCCGACGGGGAGCTGAACACCTGCCACAACGCCCTGGACCGGCACGTGGCGGCGGGGCGGGGGGACCAGCCGGCCCTGATCCACGACAGCCCGGTCACGGGCGTCACCAGCACCTACACGTACGCCGAACTGCTTGATGTGACCGCGCGGTTCGCCGGGGCGCTGCGCCGGCTCGGGGTCGGCCGGGGCGACCGGGTGCTGCTCTACCTGGCGATGGTCCCGGAGGCGGTGGTCGCGATGCTGGCCTGCGCCCGGATCGGCGCGGTGCACTCCGTGGTGTTCGGCGGGTTCGCCGCGCACGAGCTGGCTGTCCGCATCGACGACGCCCGGCCGAAGGTGGTCGTGGCCACCTCGTGCGGCATCGAGGTGGACCGGATCGTGCCCTACCACCCGATCCTCGACGCGGCCCTCGCCGAGGCCGAGCACGCCCCGCAGCGGTGCGTGATCGTGCAGCGCCCCCAACATCCCGCCCCGCTGACCCCGGGCCGGGACGTCACCTGGGACGACGCCCTCGACGGCGCGGAGCCCGCCGACTGCGTCCCCGTCGCCGCCACCGACCCGCTCTACGTGCTGTACACCTCCGGCACCACCGGCCGCCCGAAGGGCGTCGTACGCGACAACGGCGGGCACGCGGTGGCGCTGCGCTGGTCGATGCGCCACGTCTTCGACATCGGGCCGGGCGACGTCTTCTGGGCCGCCTCCGACGTCGGCTGGGTGGTCGGCCACTCCTACATCGTCTACGGCCCGCTGCTCACCGGCGCGACCACCGTGCTGTACGAGGGCAAGCCCGTCGGCACCCCGGACGCGGGGGCGTTCTGGCGGGTCGTGTCGCAGCACCGGGTGGCCGCCCTGTTCACCGCCCCCACCGCGATCCGGGCGATCCGCCGGCAGGACCCGGACGGCACCCGCATCGGTCGGTACGACCTGACCAGCCTGCGGACGCTCTTCCTGGCCGGGGAGCGGCTCGACCCGGACACCTTCGCCTGGGCGGGGGCGCGGCTGGGCGTGCCGGTGGTGGACAACTGGTGGCAGACCGAGACGGGCTGGCCGGTGGCGGCGAACCCGCGCGGCCTCGAACCGCTGCCGATCAAGGCCGGCTCGCCCTCGGTGCCGGTCCCCGGCTACGACGTGCGGGTGGTCGACTCGCGGGGCGCGCAGGTGCCGGCGGGCGTCGACGGCTCGATCGTGATCAGGCTGCCACTGCCGCCGGGCTGCCTGCCCACCCTCTGGGGCGACGACGAGCGGTACGTCCGGTCGTACCTGAGCACCTTTGACGGCTACTACCTGACCGGCGACGGCGGCCGGTTCGACGCCGACGGCTACCTCTACGTGATGGGCCGCACCGACGACGTGATCAATGTGGCCGGGCACCGGCTCTCCACCGGGGCGATGGAGGAGGTGCTGGCCGGGCATCCGGCGGTGGCCGAGTGCGCCGTGATCGGCGTCGCCGACGCGCTGAAGGGCCAGGTGCCCAGCGGGTACGTGGTGCTCAAGGCCGGCGTGGAGGCCGCCCCGGACAGCCTCGCCGCCGAGCTGGTGGCCCTGGTGCGGGAGCGGATCGGCCCGGTGGCCGCGTTCCGCCGGGTGACCGTCGTGCCGGCGCTGCCGAAGACCCGCTCCGGCAAGATCCTGCGCCGCACCATGCGCGGGCTGGTGGAGGGGCGCGACGAGCCGGTGCCGGCCACCATCGACGACCCGGCCACGCTCAGCGTCTTCCGGGACCTGGCCAGGGCCGACTGACGGC
>NZ_JBHUVA010000149.1:0-5572 GCF_042670805.1 Micromonospora sp. NPDC057141
GCCGAGACGAGTGCGGTGTCGCGACTCATCAGATCACTCCCTGGTGAGGATGGATGGTGAGCCTGCGCGAGGACGAAGTCTGTGGCTGTCGCACCCGCGCCGCGCCCCGGGCAGGCCGGGGTGGCCGCGCCGGGCCCGCTGGCTCGCCGCGCTCACCGTCTGCTGGGCGGTGTTCCTCACGACGTTCCTGCTGCTCACCGGCGGGCACTGGTGGTGGCGGCCCGTCGAGCTGATGCCACCGCTGGTATTCGTCGCGGTGCCGCTGCTGCTGCTGGCCCTCGCCCCGCTGGCCCGGCCGGCGCGCGGGCGGCTCGCCGTCGCCGCGCTGTGCTGCCTGGCCGTCGGCTTCGACGTGTCCGGCCTGAACCCGTCCGCGCTGTCCGGCGGGGCCGCCCCGGCCCCGCCCGGGGCGGTCCGGATGTTCTCCTGGAACACCGAATACTGGTACGACGGCGCCGATCCGCAGCGCTTCCACGACTACCTGGCCGCCCAACGGTCCGACGTCTACCTGCTTCAGGAGTACGTCGGCTGGGACCTGGCCCGGCACCGTCCGGTCCGGGTGGACCACGTCGCCGAGCTGCGCCGCCACTTCCCCGACTACCAAGTGGTGGCCGTCGGGGAACTACTCACCATGTCCCGCTATCCGATCGTGGCCTCGCGTGCCCTGGACGGGCTGCCGTACCTGGCCGACCCGGTCCGGCACGGCGTGCCGGCGGACTCGGACTTCGCCGACTACTACCGGCACAAGGTGCTCCGCACCGACCTGCTCGTCGACGGCCGGGTGCTCTCCGTCTACAACGTGCACGTGCCGGTGCAGCTCGACATCTCGATGGACCCCACCGACTCCGAGTTCACCGAGTTCATGCGGGCCCAGGAGGACCGCCGGCAGGCCCACTACCGGGCGCTGCGGGCCGACCGGGCGAACAACCGGAACGGCCAGCTCGTCGCCGGTGACTTCAACGCCACCTCGGCGATGGGTGAACTGCGCGACCTGACCGACGGGATGACCGACGCCGCCGTGGCCGGCGACCGGCTCTACCCGGCGTCCTGGCCGGACAGCAAGCCGTGGTGGCGGCTGGACTGGGCGTTCGTCGCCGGCCCGGTGCGCTCCCACGACTACCGGATGGTCGGCCCTCAGGGCCTCTCCGACCATCTCGGACAGCAGGTGACCGTCTCCCTCACCGGCACCGGCTGACCCGGGCGCACCGATACCGGGCCACACACGGCGACCGGGCAGGGGATTCCCCTGCCCGGTCGCCGACGCGGAGCCGGTTCAGCAGGCCTCGTCGAGACGCTTGCGCAGCTCGGTCGGCAGATCCAGGTCGACCGCGGCGAGGGCCTCATCGAGCTGGGCCACCGAGCTGACGCCGACGATCGGTACGACCGCGGGGTCCCCGCCGATCAGCCAGCTCAGCACGACCTGGTTCACCGTGACGCCCAGCTCGTCCGCCACCTCCCGCAGCGCGTGGAGCCGCCGCTCGGTGCCCGGGTGCTGGTAGTGCTCCGGCAGCGGCTTCTCCGGCCGGCTGTACGAACCCCACAGCAGGGTGCTGTACGCGAACATGGTCAGGCCCCGGCTGCGGACCAGGTCCAGCAGCTCGTCGCTGGCGTGCACGTGCCCGCCCTCGGGCAGCGCCGTCGCCGGGCGGGGCTGCACGTACGAGTAGCGCTGCTGCACCGCCGTGTAGGGCGTCCAGCCCTTCGCCTCGGCCAACGCCCGGGTCCCGGCCAGCCGCCAGGCGGCGTGGTTGCTGGCCCCCAACGTCCGGACCTTTCCCTCGGTCACCGCCTCGTGGAACGCCGCCAGGGTCTGCTCGTCGGGGGTGTCGCGGTCCTCCCGATGCGCGTAGTAGAGGTCCAGGTGGTCCACGCCGAGCCGCTGCAACGAGCCGGCGAGCTGCGCCCGGATCACCGCCGGGGCGAGCCCTTCGGCCCCGCCGTGCGCCCCGGGTCCGGAGCCCACCTTCGACGCAAGCACCAGGCCGTCCCTGCCGCCCCGCCCGGACAGCCAACGGCCGAGCACCGTCTCGCTCTCGCCACCGACCCCGCCGGGGACCCAGAACGAGTAGCAGTTCGCGGTGTCGATGGTGGTCCCACCCGCGTCGACGAAGCGGTCCAGGATCGCGAAGGCGGTCTCCTCGTCGACCTCGGTGCCGAAGGCCATGGCGCCGAGACAGAGCTGGCTGACCTGGATCCCCGCGCTGCCGGACAACTCGCGTTGCCTCATCAGTCCCTCCCAGAGTGTGACGGTACGTCGGGCCCAGGATAGGGACGGCAACCCGCCGCAGGCCCACTCCTGATCGATATCTACGACCTTCGGTGCAGGGCCGGTGGCACCGAAGGTGCATCTGTGTGGACGGCGGACGTCGCCACCTTGTTGCCGCAGTAGCCGGCTTCCTACAGTCGCCGCAGGGCGCCGGCCACACCGGTGCGGCGCCCGGAAGGAGGATGACACCATGCGGGTCGGCCTGGTTCCCGGCGTGTGGTCGTACGGCCTCGGCTCGGTCTCCACCGTGCTCTCCGTGTACGAGGCGGTCCGCCTCGCGGGGCATACGCCGGTGCTGTTCGCCAGCCCACACTTCCGGCCGCTGCTGGATCGGCTGGGCGTACCGGCGGTGCCGATCCCCGGGCCGGACACCGCGCCGTACCCCGACGCGACGACCGCCCTGCGCCTGGACGACCTGCTGTCCCGGTCCGCGTACGCCGACCCCGACCTGGTGGAGACCGTCCTGGCCGCGCAGTTGCGGGAGTTCCGCGCGCACCGGGTGCAGGTGCTGTTCCACGACTACGACCTGACCACGGTGGTCGCCGGGTCGCTCGCCGGCATCCCCGTGGTCAGCCCGGTCACCTGGCCGGACCACCGTCTCTTCGGGCGTGGCAGCGACGGTTGGGCGCCGGTGGACACCCGGGCGCTGGCCGCGTTCCGGCCGGCGCTGCGTCGCAGCCGGGCGCCCGAGCCACAGTCCCTGTCGGAGGTGCTCTTCGCCTGGAGCACCCCGCTGGCCCCCGAGATGGACCCGCTGGTGGCGCGGCACAGCACCGGCGAGTACGTCGGCCAGCTCACCGCGGCGTCGCTGGACCGGCACCTCGCCGCCGGCCCGGTGGACTGGCCCCGGCCGGGGCAGCGCGGGCTGCTGGCCTACACCAGCGGGCCGCCGATGGACGCCGACTGGTACTACCGGCACTGCCTCGCGGCGTTCGAGGGCTCGGACGTTGACGTGCTGATCGCGTCGGGCAGCACCGACAGCTCCCCGCCCCGGGTGTCGCCGCGCGGCAACGTGCAGGCGTGGCCGCTGCTGCCGCTGCGCAACCTGCTCGGGCGGGCCCTGGCGCTGCTCTGCCACGGCGGCCGGGGCACGCTCGCCAGCGCGGTGCACGCCGGCGTACCGCTGCTGGTCTTCCCCGGCGGGGACCCGGAACGCGAGTACTTCGCCGACATGCTGGCCCGGCAGGGCCTGGCCGCCAACTGCGGGGACGACGACTGGCGGCCGGAACGGCTCCGGGAGCTCGTCGAGCGCGCCGACGGCGTCCGACCGTCCCGCCCCGCCAGGGCCGCCGCCGCGCCGACCGGTCCGGCCCGCGTCGTCTCGATCATGCAGGAACTGACCGCCGACCCGGTCCGGCTGCTGTCCCATGCCGGCTGACTCCGCACCGACATTCCGACCGACAAGGAGAACCCGATGACCGGGCACCCTGGTGACCATCCGACCGACGACCACTACGGCGACGAGCTGACCCTGCGGCTGTCCGCGGTCACCGACACCCGCGCCCTGGACGACGGCGAGGCGCTGCACACCTTCATGCGCGACCTCGTCGCCCGGATCGGCATGACCGTGATCGCCGGGCCGCTGGTCGCCAGCGAGGACGGCCCGCCGCACCAGGCCGGCAAGTCGGCCGTGGTGATCCTCGCCGAGTCGCACGCCGCCATCCACACCTATCCGGGGCTGCGGGAGGTGTTCGTGAACATCTTCTCCTGCAAGCCGTTCCGCGAGTCCGACGTGCTCGACGAACTGGCCGGGCTGGTCGGCGGGTTCGAGATCAGCGAGCGGTCCCTGACCCGCCGGGGTGAGAACTGGCCCCGTGCGCTCGGCCCGGCGACCCGGTTGTGGCGCAGCCAGCGGCTCGCGGCGGTGGCCGGCTGACGGGCGGAAGGGCGGGCGGGATCGCGGGGAGGTTCCGGAAGTTTCGAGGGCTCGGCTCCGGATCGCCACTCCCCGCTCCCGGGCTGCTGTTGACCATAGGGAACGCGGCCCCTGGGCATGACCGTCGGCGAGTCGAAGCCGCCTTTTGGCCCTGCTTGACGAGAAAGAAGTTTCGGGAATATTTCGGAAAATCGTTGACAGGCGCACAGTCGTCGTCCTACCTTCATCATCGACAGCACTCGATGTTGTCGATGCCGCCCACCGCGACCCGTCCCGGTCGCGCAAGAGGACCGCCCGCCCACCGCGGCGCTGGCCACCACCAGCTGTCACGAGGAGGAACACGTACATGAAGGACACCTCGACCAGACCGCGAAGGAGTCGCCGCCTACGGTTGCTCCTCAGCGCCGCGTGCGCCGCGGCGCTAGCCGTCACCGGCACGTTCATCGCCTCGCCCAACGCGTACGCCGAGGCCGACCGGACCCTCACCTCGAACCTCACCGGCACGCACAACGGCTACTACTTCTCGTTCTGGAAGGACAGCGGCAACGCCAGCATGACGCTGCGCGCCGACGGCCGCTACAGCAGCAGTTGGGACAGGAGCACCAACAACTGGGTCGGCGGCAAGGGCTGGGCCACCGGCACCCGACGGACGGTCAGCTACTCGGGCAGCTACAACCCGGGCAACAACAACACCTACCTCGCCCTGTACGGATGGACGCGGAACCCGCTCATCGAGTACTACGTGGTGGAGAACTTCGGCAGCTACAACCCGAGCAGCGGCGCCACCCGGCTGGGCACGGTCACCACCGACGGCGGCACCTACGACATTCTCCGCAGCCTGCGGGTCAACGCCCCGTCGATCGACGGCACCCAGACGTTCTACCAGTACTGGAGCGTCCGCCAGCAGAAGCGCAGCAGCGGCACCATCACCACCGCCAACCACTTCGACGCCTGGGCCCGCGCCGGCCTCAACCTCGGCACCAACCACAGCTACCAGATCATGGCCACCGAGGGTTACCAGAGCAGCGGGAGCTCCGACATCACCGTCTGGGAAGGCGGCGGGGGCAACCCCACCAGCGGTCCGACCACCCCGCCCGCGAACGGCAACTGCACCGCGGTGCTGTCGCCCGCCGAGCAGTGGGGTGACCGGTTCAACCTGAACGTGGCGGTCAGCGGCACCAACAACTGGGTGGTCACTCTCGGCCTCGGCGGCGGCCAGAGCATCCAGAACAGTTGGAACGCCTCGGTCAGCGGCACCACCGGCACCGTCACCGCCAGGCCGAACGGCAGCGGCAACAACTTCGGCATCACGATCATGGCCAACGGCAACTGGAACTGGCCGACGGTCAGCTGCCGGACCGGCTGACCCCGGCCCGACCGACTCCCGCGGGTGGCGCGCCGGCCTGGCCGGTGCGCCACCCGTCGTCGCA
>NZ_JBHUVA010000150.1:1921-5103 GCF_042670805.1 Micromonospora sp. NPDC057141
CATGTCCAGTCACCCGCATCTGAATACATAGGGTGTGTGGGGGGAACGCGGGGAAGTGAAACATCTCAGTACCCGTAGGAAGAGAAAACAATAGTGATTCCGTGAGTAGTGGCGAGCGAAAGCGGATTGAGGCTAAACCGGTTGCGTGTGATACCTGTCAGGGGTTGCGTGGTCGGGGTTGTGGGACCCTACTCAGCGGGCTGACACCTGTTGGAGGAGTGATAAAGCCAGTGGATAGCCGAATGGTCTGGAATGGCTGACCGTAGACGGTGAGAGTCCGGTAGGTGAAATTTGCTGGTCTTCTGTGGGTGTTCCCGAGTAGCGGCGGACTCCTGTAATCTGCCGTGAATCTGCCAGGACCACCTGGTAAGCCTAAATACTTCCTGGTGACCGATAGCGGACGAGTACCGTGAGGGAATGGTGAAAAGTACCCCGGGAGGGGAGTGAAATAGTACCTGAAACCGTTCGCCTACAATCCGTCGGAGCCTTGCGGGGTGACGGCGTGCCTTTTGAAGAATGAGCCTGCGAGTTAGTGGCATGTGGCGAGGTTAACCCGTGTGGGGGAGCCGTAGCGAAAGCGAGTCTGAATAGGGCGTTTGAGTCGCATGCTCTAGACCCGAAGCGGAGTGATCTAGCCATGGGCAGGCTGAAGCGTGGGTAAGACTACGTGGAGGGCCGAACCCACCAACGTTGAAAAGTTGGGGGATGACCTGTGGTTAGGGGTGAAAGGCCAATCAAACTCCGTGATAGCTGGTTCTCCCCGAAATGCATTTAGGTGCAGCGTCGTGTGTTTCTTGCCGGAGGTAGAGCACTGGATGGTCTAGGGGGCCTACAAGCTTACCGAAATCAGCCAAACTCCGAATGCCGGTAAGTGAGAGCGCGGCAGTGAGACTGCGGGGGATAAGCTTCGTAGTCGAGAGGGAAACAGCCCAGATCACCAGCTAAGGCCCCTAAGCGTGTGCTAAGTGGAAAAGGATGTGGGGTCGCATAGACAACCAGGAGGTTGGCTTAGAAGCAGCCACCCTTTAAAGAGTGCGTAATAGCTCACTGGTCAAGTGGTTCCGCGCCGACAATGTAGCGGGGCTCAAGCACACCGCCGAAGCTGTGGCATTCACATGATACTTTGTCAGGCCTTGATGCCTGGTGCAGGTGTGTGGATGGGTAGGGGAGCGTCGTGCCGGGGGTGAAGCAGCGGGGTGACCTAGTTGTGGACGCGGCACGAGTGAGAATGCAGGCATGAGTAGCGAAAGAAGGGTGAGAAACCCTTCCGCCGGATGACCAAGGGTTCCAGGGCCAGGCTAATCCGCCCTGGGTGAGTCGGGACCTAAGGCGAGGCCGAGAGGCGTAGTCGATGGACAACGGGTTGATATTCCCGTACCCGCGAAAGAGCGCCCGTGATGAACCTTGTTGTGCTAACCACCCAAACCGGTTGAGACTTTCGGGTCGAGGTTGGGGAGCGTGGGAACCTGGCGGGTAGTAGTCAAGCGATGGGGTGACGCAGGAAGGTAGCTGATCCCGGCCGGTGGTTGTGCCGGGGTAAGCGTGTAGGCCGTGTTGTAGGCAAATCCGCGACACATGAAGGCTGAGACGTGATGCCGAGCCGATTCAGGTGAAGTCAGTGATCCTATGCTGCCGAGAAAAGCCTCTAGCGAGTTCTTAGCGGCCCGTACCCCAAACCGACACAGGTGGTCAGGTAGAGAATACCGAGGCGATCGGGCGAACTGTGGTTAAGGAACTCGGCAAATTGCCCCCGTAACTTAGGGAGAAGGGGGGCCGGAGACGTGAAGGCACTTGCTGCTGGAGCGTTGTATGGCCGCAGAGAGCAGGGGGAAGCGACTGTTTACTAAAAACACAGGTCCATGCGAAGAAGTAATTCGATGTATATGGACTGACGCCTGCCCGGTGCTGGAACGTTAAGGGGACCTGTTAGCTCTTTCGGGGGCGAGGCGGAGAACTTAAGCGCCAGTAAACGGCGGTGGTAACTATAACCATCCTAAGGTAGCGAAATTCCTTGTCGGGTAAGTTCCGACCTGCACGAATGGCGTAACGACTTCCCCACTGTCTCAACCACAGGCCCGGCGAAATTGCATTACGAGTAAAGATGCTCGTTACGCGCGGCAGGACGGAAAGACCCCGGGACCTTTACTATAGCTTGACATTGGTGCTTGAGTTAGCTTGTGTAGGATAGGTGGGAGCCGGTGAAACCTGTACGCCAGTATGGGTGGAGGCAATCTTGAAATACCACTCTGGTTGATTCGGGTATCTAACTTCGGGCCGTTATCCGGTTCAGGGACAGTGTCTGGTGGGTAGTTTAACTGGGGCGGTTGCCTCCTAAAGGGTAACGGAGGCGCCCAAAGGTTCCCTCAGCCTGGTTGGCAATCAGGTGTTGAGTGCAAGTGCACAAGGGGGCTTGACTGTGAGACTGACAGGTCGAGCAGGGACGAAAGTCGGGACTAGTGATCCGGCACTTGCGTGTGGAAGCGGTGTCGCTCAACGGATAAAAGGTACCCCGGGGATAACAGGCTGATCTTCCCCAAGAGTCCATATCGACGGGATGGTTTGGCACCTCGATGTCGGCTCGTCGCATCCTGGGGCTGTAGCAGGTCCCAAGGGTTGGGCTGTTCGCCCATTAAAGCGGTACGCGAGCTGGGTTTAGAACGTCGTGAGACAGTTCGGTCCCTATCCGCCGTGCGCGTAGGATACTTGAGAAGGGCTGTCCCTAGTACGAGAGGACCGGGACGGACGAACCTCTGGTGTGCCAGTTGTCCCGCCAGGGGCACGGCTGGTTGGCTACGTTCGGAAGGGATAACCGCTGAAAGCATCTAAGCGGGAAGCCTGCTTCAAGATGAGGTATCCCATCCCACTTTGTGGGGGTAAGGCCCCCAGCTAGACGACTGGGTTGATAGGCCGGAGATGTAAGCTCGGTAACGGGTTGAGTTGACCGGTACTAATAGGCCGAGGACTTGACTACGAAGTTGCTACGCGTCCACTGTGCGATTCTGAACAAACAGACGCCCGCCCGTGAGGGTTGTTGGTTGTTTGATATGTTCATAGAGTTACGGCGGTCATGGCGGAGGGGAAACGCCCGGTTACATTCCGAACCCGGAAGCTAAGCCCTTCAGCGCCGATGGTACTGCACTCGGGAGGGTGTGGGAGAGTAGGACACCGCCGGACATTCTTTC
>NZ_JBHUVA010000151.1:0-4625 GCF_042670805.1 Micromonospora sp. NPDC057141
ACGCCGACGCCGCCGCCCAGCATCCGACGCCGCGCCCCCGGCGGCGGTGCGGTGCTGGACCGGACCGTCAGTTCCGGTAGCAGGAGACCGCTCGGGGTGGCCGGCTGCTCACCCGCCCGATCGAGCTGCGCCAGCAACACCCGGAGGCTGCGCCGGCCGAGCTCGGCGAAGTCCTGTCGCACCGTGGTCAGCGGAGGCAGGAAGTAGCCGGCGTCCGGCGCGTCGTCGAATCCCACCACGCTGACCTCGTCCGGGACCCGGCGTCCGGCCTCGTGCAACGCCCGCAGCACGCCGAGGGCGAGCTGGTCCCCGGCGCAGAAGATCGCCGTGACGGACTGGTCCCGGGCCAACGCCTGACCCTGCTCGTAACCGGCCCGCGCGCTCCAGTCGCTCGGCCTGGTCGGGGGCACCGGCGCGCCGACGGCGTAGAGGGCCTCGCGCCAGCCCTCGACCCGATCGCCCGCCTCCGGCCAGTCGGCGGGCCCGGCCACGTGATGCACGGTGGTGTGCCCCAGTTCGAGCAGATGCCGGGTCGCGAGCCGGGCGCCGGCGGCGTTGTCGATGCGGACGCTCGGAATGGTCTCGTCGTGGCCGCCACCCACCACCGCGAGCGCCACACCGTCCGACATCGGCACCAACGCGCTGGTCACGGTCGCCTTGGGGGCAATCGCGATGATCCCCTCGACCGACTGTCGACAGAGCCAGTCGACCGCGCCGAGCACGGACCGCCGGTCGAGATGGCGCACGCTGGCGACGCTGACGAAGTAGCCGGCGGCCCGTGCGGCACCCTCGATCGAGTACAGCATCGAGGTCGGCCCGTACAGGGCGCTCTCGTAGCCGATGATCCCGAGCGTGCCGGACCGCCGGGTGACCAGCGCCCGGGCCGCCAGGTTGCGGCGGTAGTCCAACGCCCGCATCGCCGCCACCACCCGCTGCCGGGTGTCCTCCCGGACGTTCGGATGCGAGTTCAGGACCCGGGATACCGTCTGCTTCGACACTCCCGCGAGTCGTGCCACGTCGCCCATCACCGAGCCGCTGGCGCGCCTCGGTGGCCCACCGGTGAGATCAACGTCCGATCCGGAACCAGCCATCACAGCCTCCCGCGTTCCCCTGTGCGCGCCCCGGTCCGTCACGGGACCTGCCACAGACGATGAACGCCGAAAACGTTTTCGGCAACAGCTCGGCCGCCCGGCGGAGGCGGCGGTCCCGGTCCCGGCCCGGACGAGGGCTCGCCGCGGCGCGCCGTCCGGCCGGATCCGGCGACGGCCGCCGATGGGACCGGGGCCACCGGCGGGCCTGCTCTGGCGCGGGTTGCGGGATCTTGCGAGGCTTACGGCGTGTATGACTACGACCTGTTGGTGCTGGGCTCCGGGCCCAGCGGTCAGAAGGCCGCGATCGCCGCCGCCAAGCTCGGTAGGCGGGTCGGCGTCGTCGACCGCCGCGACATGATCGGTGGGGTGTGCATCAACACCGGCACCGTCCCCTCCAAGACGTTGCGCGAAGCCGTGCTCTACCTCAGCGGCATGAGCCAGCGGGACCTGTACGGCAGCAGCTACCGGCTCAAGGAGGAGATCACGGTCGGCGACCTGGCCGCCCGGACCCAGCATGTGATCAGCCGGCAGACCGACGTCATCCGCAACCAGCTGGCCCGCAACCGGGTCACGCTGATCACCGGCACCGGACGGTTCGCCGACCCGCACACGATCTGGGTGGACGGCGAGTCCGGGCAGGAGTCCCGGGTCACCTTCGACAAGGCGATCATCGCCGCGGGCACCCGGCCGGCCCGCCCGGACAGCATCGACTTCGACGACCGGACGATCGTGGACTCCGACGGGGTCATCAACCTGGAGGCCATCCCCCGCAGCATGGTCGTGGTCGGCGCCGGCGTGATCGGCATGGAGTACGCCTCCATGTTCGCCGCGCTCGGCACCAAGGTGACCGTGGTGGAACGCCGCGACCGGATGCTCGATTTCTGCGACGAGGAGGTCGTCGAGTCGCTCAAGTACCACCTGCGCGACCTGTCCGTCACGTTCCGCTTCGGCGAGGAGGTCGCGGCGGTGGAGAAGCACCAGAGCGCGGCGCTGTGTGTCCTGAAGAGCGGGAAGAAGATCGTCGCGGACACCGTCATGTACTCGGCCGGCCGCCAGGGCCAGACCGACAAACTGGCGCTGGAGGCGGCCGGGTTGCAGGCCGACCGGCGCGGCCGGATCACGGTCGACGCGAACTACCGCACGGCGGTGGAGAACATCTACGCGGTCGGCGACGTGATCGGGTTCCCGGCGTTGGCGTCCACCTCGATGGAGCAGGGCCGGATCGCCGCGCAACACGCCTGCGGCGAGCCGGTCCGGGCACTCAACGAGTTGCAGCCGATCGGGATCTACACCATCCCGGAGATCAGCTTCGTCGGGAGGACCGAGGAGCAGCTGACGGAGAGCTCCACGCCGTTCGAGGTCGGCATCGCGCGCTACCGCGAGCTGGCCCGCGGCCAGATCGTCGGCGACTCGTACGGCATGCTGAAGCTGCTGGTGTCACCGGCCGACGGTCGGCTGCTCGGCGTGCACGTGTTCGGCACCGGCGCCACCGAGATCGTGCACATCGGGCAGACCGTCATGGGTTGCGGCGGCACGGTCGACTACCTCATCGACGCGGTGTTCAACTATCCGACCCTCGCCGAGGCGTACAAGGTGGCGGCGCTGGACGCGTCCAACAAGATCCGCAACATCGTCCGGGTCGAGGGCTAGGTCGGCCCGGGGGTCGGGTCGGCCCGCACCAGGATCGGTGCTGGCCGACCCGACCCTCGGGTCTCACCCCAGGTCGAGGGTGAACTCGGCCGTGTGGACCGTCCCGTCGACCTGGAAGTCGAAGAACGCCCGGTAGCGGCTCGGGCCCGGTGCCGTCAGCCAGAATCTGGCCGCCCCGTCGACCAGTTCCTGCTCCGGGTGGACGTGCACGTAGCCCAGGTCGCCCTCGCGGACGACCACCAGGTGTCCGTACGCGCCCAGGTAGCGCTCCAGCCGCGGCGCGGGGGCACCGGTCCGGCTGACCCGGAACGACAGCGGCACCGTCGCCCCCACCGTGGGGGTGCCGACCATCTCCACCGCGAACGGCCCGGCCGTCGCCCGTGGCTGGGCGGGCGGCAGGGTGGCCGGGGTGGGCGCGCCGGGAACCTGGTGGTCGACGCCGAGCACCAGCGGCCGTGCGGTGCCGTCGGCGGCGGTCGTGGCGAAGTCGGCGTAGACGCGGTAGCCCCCGGCCCGCTTGAGCGTCAGGGGCACGCTCCAGGTGCCGTCGGCCGCCATGGTGGGATGCAGATGCTGGTAGCCGCCCAGGTCCCGACCCACCACGACCAGGTGCAGCGGCTTGTCGTGCACGACCGCGAAGTTCGTCTCCGCCCGCCCGTCGGTGCCCACGATCCGGAACCGGTAGTCCACGTTCACGCCGGCGGGCTGGGACCGCGCCACCGGTTTCAGGGTGTAGCCGCCGGCGCCGACCGTCGTCCCGGTCACCTGTGCCTGCGCCGGATCGCCGTCGCCCGGGTGCGTGTGCGCGCCGGCCCCCGGCGTGTGCTGATGCCCGTCCCCCGCCGCGACCGGGCGGCCGGTGGTGGGCGCCCCGCCGCCGGCCGCCGTGGCGACCCGCCCGTCGGCGGCACCGATGCGTCCCAGCCCGAAGCCCGCCAGCAGGGCGACCACCAGTGCGCCGACCAGCAGGGCGAGACCCCGGTCGCCCAGCCGGGGCCCGCCGGCCGGCCGGTTCCCGGGCGCTTCGCCCGGCCCGGCCGGGCTGCGTCGGGGGCCACTGGTCCTGGCCGCCTCGCGCGAGGCCGGGCCGGGCGACTTCGCCCGTACCCCTGCTCGGCCAGCCGGGGCGGGGCGGACCGCCCGACCGGCGGGGCGGCGGGTCCACGGCCAGCGGGGGGCCGGGGCCCGCCCGCCCACCCGCGCGGCGGTGCGGCGCCACCCGACGACGCCGGCCACCGCCGCGACCGCCGCGACCGCCACCGCGACACCGAGCCAACCGGGCGGGCCGGCGGCCTCCTCGTCGGCCGGGGCCGCCGCGGGAGCGGCCGCACCGGGGGTGGCCGGGGACGAGGCCGGCGCCGCGGACCCGCCCGACGACTGGCCCGAGCCGTGTCCGGACGTCGCGTGCTGCTCGGCGGCGGCGACGAGCGACGGGTCCGGCCCGGCGGTCGGCGGCCGCCACCCCTGCCGCGCGGTCATGACCCGGCCGGCGTAGCGGAAGCTCATCGTGCCTCGCACCGGCTCGCCGTCGGAGGCCACCGACAGGTAGCTGACCGTGTACTGCCCCGCCGCCGGCAGGTACGCGAGCGTCACCACCGCCGGGAACCCGGTGGCGTACTCGCGCGGCTCGAACTTCCCGTCGACCAGCAGATATTCCCGCACCGGCTGGTCCAGGGGCTTGGGGGACCCGTGCGTCCAGCCGTCGTCGACCCGACCGCCGTCCGGGGCGGTCACCGCGAAGTATGCGTTGTCGGCGACCCGCTCGGTGAAGTAGAGCGCCACGGTCGCCAACGGCTCACTGACCGTGGCGCCCGCCGCCGGCGTGGACATGGCCAGGGTGCCGTGCGCCGCGGCGGGCGGGGCGGCCCCGAGGACGGCGACCAC
>NZ_JBHUVA010000152.1:0-4572 GCF_042670805.1 Micromonospora sp. NPDC057141
GCCGGCGACGGGCCGGCCCTGCGCGCCTTCGGCTCAGCTCCGCAGGCTCCACTGCTGGTTGGTGCCTCCGTTGCACGCCCACAGGATGAGCTTCGTGCCGTTGGCCGTCCCGGCGCCGGTGGCGTCCAGGCAGAGCCCGGACTGCGCGCCGGTGATCGTGCCGTTGGCGTTGACGTTCCACTGCTGGTTGGCCTGCCCGTTGCAGTCCCAGATCACGACCTGGGTGCCGTTGCTGGTGCCCTGGCCGGAGGCGTCCAGGCACTTGGTGCCGTAGACCATGAGCTGCCGGCTGGCGGTCTGGGTCCACCGCTGGTTGGCCGCGCCGACGCAGTCCCAGAGCTGGGCCTGGGTGCCGTTGGTCGTGCTGGAGCCGCCGATCTCGGCGCAGCGGCCGGACTGCGCCCCGACGATCTGCACGCCCTGCGCCGGCGGGTTGGTGCTGCCCTGCACACCGGCGTTGGCCATCACGGTCTGGGCGCCCGAGGGCCAGTTGTTGTTGCTGACGACCGTGTTGTTGTTGACGACGTTGCCCCGGTCGCCGTTGGTCACGTTGGTGCTGTTGTTGGTCGACCAGTTGTTGGTGACGGTGAAGTTGCCCATGTTCTCGGCGAACCAGTAGTTGGCGGTGGCCCAGGTGCCGGTGGCGGAGAACACGTTGTTGCGGGCGGTGTAGTAGCGGGAGCCCTCGTCGAAGTAGAGCCCGAACCAGCCGTTGGTCCGCAGGCAGTAGTTCTCGTTGATCGTCCCGCCCGGGTTCGCCGACAGCGTGTAGATGCACCCGCCGTCGGTCATCTGCTGCATGACGTCGTGCACGTAGTTGCCGATGACCTGGTTGTTGGACGCGGTGGTGGCCGTCGTGTAGCGGGGCTGGTAGTTGTACAGCCCACGGTCGGCGTAGTGGTTGCTGCCGCCCGCGTCGTTGGTGCCCCAGCCGTAGCCGACCGACAGGCCGGTGTACGGCATGTTGTAGACCTCGTTGTGGGAGACCAGCGAGGTGCTGACGTAGGTGGTCAGGATCGACACGACGCCCCGGTACTCCAGGCCCAGGTCGTGCACCCGGTTGTTGCTGATGGTGATGTTCCGGTTGACCATCCGCTGGTCGCCGGGGTGGTGGGCGTCGGCGCGCACGCCGCCGACCACGATGCCGCCGGCCGAGTTGCGGGCGATCTCGGAACGGGTGACGGTGATGTTGCTGGTGCCCAGGCCGACCCCGCTGGCGTGGGCGTTGGCGTCGTTGCCGATGCCGATGGCGGTCTGCCCGAGGTTGACGAACTGGGAGTCGCTGAAGGCGATGGTGTTGGCGGCGGACACCTGCACGGCGGCGGGCATCTGGTTCCAGTGCGGCCGGGTGGCCTCGAACTGCGGGCAGCCGGCCTGGCAGGAGGTCAGGGCATCGGCCGGGCGGGCCCAGGTGCCGGTGATGTGCGCGCCGGTCTGCTGGTCGGCGAAGCCGTTGCTGCTGCTGGGGCCGAGCCAGCTGGTGCCGGTGAAGGTGATCCCGCTGAACGAGATGTGGTGCGCGGGCGCGTCGTAGGTGCCGCCGACGTTCACCAGGGACTGCAACTGCGGCAGTTCCACGCTGACGCTGCTCATGTTCTGCCCGGCCAGCGGGATGTAGTTGACCTGCCCGCTGCCCGGGTTGAGGTACCACTCCCCCGGCGTGTCCAGGAACTCGTACGCGTTGGTCAGGTAGAACGGGCCGGCGCGGTGTGGGCTGGACAGGGTGTCGAAGCCGAAGGTGTTGTTGTTCCAGGCCGGCTGCTGCATGGTGAGGAAGTTGCCGCTGATGCTCTGCACCGGGGAGTACCGGTCGGTGAACGAGCCGACGCTCTCCACCTCGACCCGGTTCTGGTTGCCGAGGTTGTTCAGATAGTTGAGCGCGCTGTTGCTGAACCGCACGCCGGTGGTGGTGAAGGTGAAGTCGGCCCGGTTCACGGCGGTACGCGCGCGGGTGGCGACGGCACCGTTGACGTAGAGCTGCCGGCTGTCGAGCCCGGCGGGGACGGTGGCCCGCCAGATGTTCTTCCCGGAGTCGACGAGGGACCAGCCGGTGACCGCCCGGGCGCCGCTGACGACCGGGCGGGCGGACGCGGCGGCCCGCCACGTCACGGTGTAGCCGTTGTTGCCGGAGTCGGCGGCGGTCAGCCGCAACGGCGCGGAGAGCCGGTAGACGCCGTCGGCCAGCTCGACGACGATGTCGCCGGACATTGTGGCGTTGCGGGAGCGGACCGCGTTCTGGGCCTCGGTCAGGGAGCACGGCTGGCTGGCCGAGCAGGCGGTGCCGCTGCCGGAGGGAGACGCGTAGAGGGTGGTGGTGGCGGCGAGGGCGGGTGTCGCCGAGGCGAACACGGCGGCCGTGGCGGCGACCGCCGCCGTGGCGACGCCGGCCAGCACCTGCCGGCGGCTGCGGGGGGATGACGGGACGGGCACGGGTGGGGCTCCTATCGTGGTGTGGTGTGCGGTGACTTCTCCAACCGGTAGGCGCGGCGCGCGGTGTGCCGCCAGATCGCCGCCTGGTCGTTCCCGCCGAGGGTCCCCAGCAGCTCGGACAGGGTGGCGACCCAGCGGGGGTAGGCGGTGGCGAGCTGGCACACCGGCCAGTCGGAGCCGAACATCAACCGGTCCGGTCCGAACGCGTCGAGGGCGTGGTCGACGGCCGGCTTGAGGTCTGTGGGTGTCCAGGGCGCGGGGTCCACCTCGGTCACCAGGCCGGAGAGCTTCGCCGTCGTGTTACCCGAGGCCGCGAGGGCCCGCAGGTCGCGGGCCCAGTCGGCGAGCCCCGGCCGGCCCAGCGCGGGCTTGCCGAGGTGGTCCAGGACGAACCGCACGTCGGGCAGGTCGTGGGCGAGCCGGGTGGCCGCGGGCAGTTGGTGGTGGCGGACCAGCAGGTCGAAGGCCAGGCCGGCGGCGCCCACCGCCGTTATCCCCCGGCGTACGTCGGCCCGGTCGAGGAACGCCGGGTCGGGTTCGCTCTGCACGAGGTGCCGGATGCCGACCAGATGTTCTCCGCCGCGTGCCGCCCGCAGCCGGTCGAGCCGGTCGACGACGTCGTCCGCCGTCAGGTCGAGCCAGCCGACGACCCCCCGCACGAGGGTGCTGTCGGCCGCGATGCCGAGCAGGTCCACCGTCTCCGCCTCGGAGGCGATGGACTGCACGACGACGGTCTGGGTGACGCCGGCGTCGCGGGCCAGCGGGGCGAGGTCGACCGGGGTGAAGTCGGCGTCGATCGCCGCCATGGTCGTGGGGTCGATCCAGGGTTGCGGGTGCCGGGCCCGGACCCAGAGGTGGTGGTGGGCGTCGACGATGCCGGACCCTTCGCGTGGCGGCGTCATCGGCCCAGCCAGCCGCCGTCGACGGGCAGGACGACGCCGTTGACGTAGTCCGACGCCGGTGCCGCCAGGAAGACCGTGGCACCGGCGAGGTCGGTGGCCGCTCCCCACCGGCCGGCGGGAATCCGGGCGACGATGGACCGGTTGCGCTCCGGGTCGTCGCGCAGCGCCCGGGTGTTGTCGGTGGCGATGTAGCCCGGGGCGATGGCGTTGACGTTGACCCGGTGCGCCGCCCACTCGTTGGCCAGTGCCTTGGTGAGCCCGGCCAGGCCGGACTTGGCGGCGCTGTAGCCGGGGACGTTGATGCCGCCCTGGAAGCTGAGCAGCGACGCGGTGAAGATGATCTTCCCGCTGCCCCGGCTCACCATGCCCCGGCCGATCTCCCTGCTCAGCACGAACTGGCTGGTCAGGTTCACCTCCAGGACGTGGTCCCACATCTCGTCCGGATGGTCGGCCGCCGGGGCGCGGGCGATGGTGCCGCCGTTGTTGACCAGGATGTCGATCGGGCCGAGTGCCTCCAGGTCCCCGGCCAGGCGACGCACGGCGGCGCGGTCGGCGAGGTCGACCCGCAGGGCGGTGAACCGGCGGCCGGCCGCCCGGACCCGGCGTTCCACCTCGCTCCCGCCCGCCTCGAGGTGGGCGGAGACGCCGACGACGTCGGCACCGGCGACGGCCAGGGCCTCCGCCATGGCCAGGCCGATGCCACGCCGGGCCCCGGTCACCACCGCGGTCCGGCCGGACAGGTCGAACAACGCGCTCACCGAGACTCCTCCTGCCAGTCGAGCAGCACCTTCATCACGCCGCCGCCCTCCTCCAGGGCGGTGAAGGCGGCGGTCACCGCGTCGGCGGGCACCACCCGGGAGATGAGCTGCCGGGCCGGGATCGCGCCGGAGGCGACCAGTCGGACGGCCTCCACCATGTCCTCGCGCTGGTAGAGCCGGGCGCCGAGCAGCTCCAGTTCGCGCCAGAAGAACCGGTGCAGGTTGACGGGCCGGGGCTGGGGGTGGATCGCCACCATGACCAGCCGGCCGCGGGTGGTGAGCACGTCGACGGCGGTGGTGACTCCGGCGGCGGAGCCGGACACCTCGAATGCGACGTCGGCGCCCGCGCCGGCCGTGCGCTCGTCGACCAGCGCCGGCACGTCGGTGGCCCCCGGGTCGACGGCGTCGATGCCGATCCCGGCGGCCACCGAGCGGCGGAACGGGTCCGGTTCGACGAGCAGGACGCGCGCGCCGCGCCCCCG
>NZ_JBHUVA010000153.1:0-3582 GCF_042670805.1 Micromonospora sp. NPDC057141
ACCTCCTCGATCACCGCCACCACACTCGCGGCATCCGAACGCACCGCCGCCGTACAGGAGGCGTCACCCACCGTCCGATACCGCACCACCTCCACGAACGGGCGCTCACCCGCCCGCGGCGTGAAGAACTCGTTCACCGCGTACAACATCCCGTCCCGCTCCACCACCTCACGCTCATGCGCGAAATAGATCGACGGCAACGGAATCTGCTCCCGCGCCACGTAGTGCCACACATCCAACTCGGTCCAGTTCGACAACGGGAACACCCGAATCGACTCACCCGGATGATGCCTACCGTTGTACAACGACCACAACTCCGGCCGCTGATTCTTCGGATCCCACTGCCCGAACTCGTCCCGGAACGAAAACACCCGCTCCTTCGCCCGCGCCTTCTCCTCGTCCCGACGCGCCCCACCGAACAACGCATCGAACCGGTGCTTCTCCACCGCGTCCAACAACACCGGCGTCTGGATCCGGTTCCGCATCCCGTCCCCGGACTCCCGCACCAACCCCCGCGTCAACGCCTCCGGCACCGACGCCACGATCAACTGCAACCCCAACTCCGACACCCGACGATCCCGATACTCCAGAACCTCCGGAAAGTTGTGCCCCGTATCCACATGCATCACCGGAAACGGCACACTCGCCGGCGCAAACGCCTTCTGCGCCAACCGCAACATCACGATCGAATCCTTACCACCCGAGAAGAGCAGCACCGGCCGCTCCATCTCCGCAACCACCTCACGCATCACAAAGATGCTCTCCGCCTCCAGGGCGTCGAGGTGGGAGACCTGGTATGTGGCGGGGGCGGTCATGACCCGGCCTCGATCCGCTCGGCTGCGCTCATGGATTCCAGACCTTTCCGGTCGGACACGTGAAGAAGACTGCTCAGGTTACCCGGAATGCCTCTGCAGCGCTGCAAGCAACCGGCTGGCGAGATCCTTGCGGCAGACCAGCAGATCCGGCAGGCGCGGGTCGGCCTCGTTGTATTTCAGCGCAGAACCGTCGATCCGGGAAGCATGCAGGCCGGTGGCCGTCGCCACAGCCACCGGAGCGGCCGAGTCCCACTCGTACTGGCCGCCCGCGTGGACGTACGCGTCGACCTCGCCGGTCACCACAGCGGCGATCTTCGCCCCCGCCGAGCCCATCGGCACCAGATGAGCGCCGACATCCTCCGCCAGATCGGTCAGGAAAACCGGCGGACGGCTACGGCTGGCCGCCAACCGGATGGATCGCCCGCCACCCGAGGTCGCCGCCTCCAAGGTCATCGGCGGGTACGCCGGCGGATGGTCCGTGCCCAGCACCCGGTGCTGCGCGGGCAGCCCCACCGCCCCCGCCACCAGGCGGTGCGGGGTCAATGCGGCACGCGCCCACAGCGCCACGTGCACCGCCCAGTCCGCGCGGCCCTCCTCGGAGAACTCCCGAGTCCCGTCCAGCGGGTCGATGATCCACACCCGGTCGGCGGTCAACCGGGACACCGTCCCGGCGCTCACCTCCGCCGCCCCCGCCAGCCGCGACCCCTCGTCCTCCTCCGAGAGGACCGCGTCCCCCGGACGCCACTTCGCCAGCTCGGTGCGGATCAGGTCGTGCGAGACCTTGTCCCCGGCCGACTTCAACGCCCCCGGGTCGGCGAACCCCAGCTCGGCCCGCAGGCCCAGCAGCGCCTGCCCGGCCTGGGCCGCCAACCACCGGGCGAACGCGCCGTCGATCATCGGAGGACTGCCCACCACTCGCTCCCGTCGCCTCGCCCACGGGCCCGCCTCATCGCCGGCCCGCCCCGCCCCGACCCGCCTCACCGGTCGCAGTGCGCCGGAAACCGCGGCGCGGCGATCCGCCCCCCGCCGGCCGCCGGCCACCTCACCCGCCGCGGTCCGCCAGAAAGGCGCAGACTACCGGCCGTACGGCCGCCGGCCGCGCCGCCCCGCCCGGCTCAGGCCCCGTGGTACAGGTTCTGGGTCGGCTCCACACCCCGGGTGACCACCGACTCGACCACGTCCGCCGCCCGGTCCACCAGGAACTCCAGTTCCCTGCGCTCGGCCGCGGAGAAGTCCGACAGCACGTAGTCGGCCGGGTCCTGCCGCCCCGGCGGCCGGCCGATGCCGAACCGCACCCGCACGTACTCCTTCGTCCCCAGCGACTTCGACATCGAACGCAGCCCGTTGTGCCCGCCCTCGCCGCCGCCGCACTTGACCCGCAGCTGGCCGTAGCCGATGTCCAGCTCGTCGTGGACCGCGATCACCCGGCCCGGCGGCACCTTGTGGAACTGCGCCAGCCCGGCCACCGGCCCCCCGGAGAGGTTCATGTACGTCAAAGGCTTCATCAGCACCAGCTTCGGCCCGCCCAACCCGAGCCGCCCCTCGGCGACCTCGGCCACCGCCCGCCGGTGCCGGCCGAACTTCCCGCCCACCCGGGCGGCCAGCAACTCGGCCACCATGAAGCCCACGTTGTGCCGGTTACCCGCGTACTCCCGACCGGGGTTGCCCAGGCCGACCACCAGCCACGGCCCCGCCTCGTCCGTCACGCCACGCCCCTCCCGCTCCCCCTGCCGCACCCGGCGGCCGGCTCAGACCCGGTCCCGACACGACGACAGGCGCCCCCGGGGCCGGGGACGCCTGTCGCACGGAACACGGACCGGTCAGGCCTCGGTCTTCGCCTCGGCCGGGGCCTCCTCGCCCTCGGCGGCCGGCGCCTCGGCACCCTCGGCGGTCTCCTCGCCGGCCTCGGCCTCCTCGGCGGCGACCTCGACCTCGGGCAGCGTGGCCTCCAGCTGCGCGGCGGTCGGGGCGGCGGTCACGGCGGCGACCGCCAGCTCCGGGTCGGCGGCCAGCTCGACGCCCGACGGCAGCTCCACGTCGGCGGCGGTGACCTGCGTGCCGGCCTCCAGGCCCTCGATCGACGCCTCCAGGTGATCCGGCACCTTGGTGGCGTCGGCGGTCACCGAGAGGGTGTCGTGGTCGTGCACGATCAGGGTGTCCTTCGCGGCCTCACCGGTCAGCTGCACCGGGACCTCGACGGTGACCTTCTCGCCGCGGCGGACCAGCAGCAGGTCGACGTGCTCGAAGCTGTCCTTGATCGGGTCACGCTGGATCGCCTTCGGCAGCGCCAGCACCTGGGTGCCGTCGCTCACCTCGATCGCGAACAGCTGGTTGGCGCCGCCCTTACGGATGGCGGCGGCGAACTCACGCGCGGGCAGCGCGATGTGCTTCGGCTTCTCGCCGTGGCCGTACAGCACGGCGGGCACCATGCCGGCCCGGCGGGTACGGCGGGCACCACCCTTGCCGAACTCGGTACGGGGCTCGGCGCTGATCTTTACCTCGGACACGGGGAAACTCCTGATGCTGTTCGCGCGGCGGCTTGTCGTCTTGCGGTGCTGGGCGAGGGGGCTCGCTGGGGCTCATGCGTCATGCACGACTGCCCGGAGCACCGCGTCGATCACGGTGCCTCCGTGCGGTGCTTTTCAGCGGCCCGCCGGGCACCCTCGCCGTGGCAACCGCAACAGTCTACCCGAGCTGATTACGCGCCTGACGGCAGTCCCCGCCTCGCCCGCTGTCAGGGGCGAAAACGCCCAACAGCGCCGCGCGC
>NZ_JBHUVA010000154.1:0-3517 GCF_042670805.1 Micromonospora sp. NPDC057141
GGGATCAAGCCTGACTGTGAGCCCGGAGCGGGCGGGCCCCGGCGAACCCCCACCCCGCAGGACAGTCAGGCGAACGCGGAGAGCCCCGTCAGCCGCTGCCCGATGACCAACTGGTGGATCTCGGAGGTGCCCTCGTAGGTGAGCACGCTCTCCAGGTTGTTGGCGTGCCGCATGATCGGGTATTCCCCCGAGACGCCGTTCGCGCCGAGGATGGTGCGGCACTGCCGGGCGACGGCCAGCGCCTCCCGCACGTTGTTCAGCTTGCCCACGCTGACCTGCTCGGGGCGCAGCTTTCCGGCGTCGGCTAGCCGGCCCAGGTGCAGCGCCAGCAGGAAGCCCTTCTGCCACTCGACCGCCATGTCGGCGAGCTTGGCCTGGGTGAGCTGGAAGCCGGCGAGCGGTCGGCCGAACTGGGTGCGGGTGGTCGCGTACGCCAGGGTGGTTTCCAGGCAGTCGCGGGCCGCGCCGAGCGCGCCCCAGACGATGCCGTGCCGGGCCTCGGTGAGGCAGCTCAGCGGGGCCTTGAGCCCGGCCGCGCCGGGCAGCAGCGCGTCCGCCGGGAGCCGGACGTCGTCGAGCGCGATCTCGCCGGTGACGGAGGCGCGCAGCGACATCTTGCGCCGGATCTCGCGCACCGACACCCCGGGCGCATCCAGGGGTACGGCGAACCCGCGCACCCCCTCCTCGGCGCGGGCCCAGATCACCGCGACGTCGGCGACCGGCGCGTTGGTGATCCACATCTTGCCGCCGTGCAGCAGCCAGTCGTCGCCGTCGCGGCGGGCGCGGGTGGCCATCGACGCCGGGTCGGAGCCGTGGTCGGGCTCGGTCAGCCCGAAGCAGCCGATCGCCTCGCCGGTCGCCATGGCGGGCAACCAGCGCTGCTTCTGCTCCTCGCTGCCGTAGCGCCAGATCGCGTACATGGCCAGCGAACCCTGCACCGAGACCAGGGACCGCACGCCGGAGTCGCCGGCCTCCAGCTCCAGGCAGGCCAGCCCGTACGCGACGGCGGTGGAGCCGGCACAGCCGTACCCGGTCAGGTGCATGCCGAGCAGGCCGAGCCGGCCGAACTCCCGGGCCAGCTCGCGGGCCGGCACCTGGCCCTGCTCGTACCAGTCGGCGACGTGCGGCCGGACGCGGTCGTCGACGAGCCGGCGCACGACGGACCGGATCTGGCGTTCCTCGTCGTCGAGGAGGGAGTCCAGGTCCAGCAGGTCGACAGGAGTCATCCCGCCACCCTAACGAAGCCTCAGGATCGGGTCACTCGTGCTGACCGGACAGCACCAGCACCCGGGCGTGAATCTGGTTGCGCTGCTGGAGGGCGGCGCGCAGCGCGCGGTGCAGCCCGTCCTCCAGGTAGAGCCCGCCGTTCCACTGCACCACGTGCGGGAACAGGTCCCCATAGAAGGTGGAGTCCTCGGCGAGCAGCTTGTCCAGCGCCAGCTCGCGCTTGGTGGTGATCAACTGGTCCAGCCGCAGCGGGCGCGGCGGGATCTCCGCCCACTGCTTGAGCGTCAGATTGTGCTCCGGATAGGGACGCCCGTCCCGGACCGCTCTGAAGATCACGACGGCACGCTCCCCTCCCCCTGACCGTTCCGACCCACCGCGCCGGGTCGGATCGCGGCGTGGCACCGCGCGGCACGGCGCCGATGACCGTGCCAGCGTAGCCGCCCCCGCCACACCGCGTTTTACTCCCTCTTGTCGCTTTCGCGACGCCGTCGGCCAGCCGCGACCGCCGACGCCCGAGCCGGGCCGCCGACCCTGCGGCCCGAGATCAGCTCCAGCGCCCCCGCCGGACCACCTCGTCGACCGGGCGACGCCCCCGCCGCAGCGAGGGCGACCGGTGGTCCGGGGCCCGGTAGCCGACGGTGACCGCGCCGACCGGGTCGTACTCCGCCGGCACCCCGAACGCCTCCCGGTACGCCTGCGTGCGCTGCGGCGGGATGCCGAAGAAGCACGCGCCCAGCCCCTCGTCAACGGCGGTGAGCAGCATCAGCAGGGCGGCGAAGCCGGTGTCGACATACCAGTACGGCACCGGCCAGCGCTCCGCCGCGCGGTCCGTCCAGCCCTTGTCCCGCTCGGCGTAGCGCTCCAGGTACGCCGAGCGGTTGGCGTGCGGCACGACGACCAGCGGGGCCCGCCGCATCCCGGCCAGCCACCGCTCCCGCCCGCCGCCGTCCGGGGTGGTCGCCGCCCAGAACCGCTCCCGATCCGCCGGCTCCTCCAGCACCAGGAACCCCCAGCCCTGGGCGAACCCGGCCGACGGGGCCCGCACGGCGTGGTCGAGCAGCCGCTGCACCACGTCGGGCGGGACGGGGCGGTCCGGGTCGTAGTTGCGCACCATCCGACGCCGCCGGAGCACCTCGGCGAACTCCACGACCGGCTTCCCCTTGCTGTTACCGGGCCCCGGGCCGGATGCCCAGGGTGCCCCGCCAGGTGTCGCCCGGCTCCAGGGTGATCAGGTCCTTGCCCGAGCGGTAGGCGTCCGGCGGGCAGGTCATCGGCTCGATCGCCACCGAGCGGCGGTGCCGCTCCCCGCTGAGCGTGTCCCCGGAGAAGACCTGCCACCAGCCGAACTCGCGGTCCGCCCAGACCGTGACGGCCGCAGCGTCGCCGGGGGCGGCCAGGGTCACCGAGGAGCCGCCGTCGGCGTCGCGGACCACGTCGCCGAACGCCGTGTCGAGCACCGCGTGGCCGATCCGCCGGGGGCTGGTGTAGTCGTACTCGGTGCCGGCGACCGGGGTCGCCCCGACCGGCAGCAGCCGCCCGTCGACCTGCACCCGCAGCTTCGCCGGCACCCGCAGGGCGAGGTCGTCCACCGCCACCCCGGGCAGTTGCAGGTAGGGGTGCATCGAGAAGCCGAACGGGCAGGGCTCCCCGCCGACGTTGGTCGCCTCGTGGTCGATGCGCAGGCCGTCCGGGCCGACCGAGTATCGGTTGCGCAGCCGCAGCGCCCACGGGTAGCCGGGCTGCGGGGGCAGGTCGTAACCGAGGGTGACGGCGTCGTCGGCCTGCTCGACCAGGTGCCACGGCACCCAGTTGACCAGGCCGTGCAGGGCGGCGCCCCGGCTCGGCTCGGTCAGCGTGAGCTGCAACTCCCGGCCGCCGAACGCGTACCGGCCGTCGCGGATCCGGTTCGGCCAGGGGGCCAGCACCTGCCCGGCCCCGCCGGGGCAGAGCTCGTCGGCGGCGAACCCGTCGACGTAGTCGACGCCGTCGTGCCGGTACGTCCGCAGGCCGCCGCCCACCTCGACGAGCACGGCCTCGTGGCCGGCGGCGGAAATGGTCCACTGGGTGCCTGACGGCGGGCGGCGGGATGCGGCGTTCTGCATGCCGGTGACCTTAGTCGGTCACCTCTGCGCACGGGGTGCGCGGTCGGTCACTGCGCGCACCCCGCCCGGCGGCCGGGGCCCGGGGCGGCCCCCGCCCCCCGCGGGCCCCCCCGCGCCGCGGGCGGGGGGGCGGGCGCGGGGTCGTGTTCACAAAAGACGCGGGCGGCGCCAGGAGAGGGGTTGATCTC
>NZ_JBHUVA010000155.1:0-3294 GCF_042670805.1 Micromonospora sp. NPDC057141
GCGCAGGCCCAGGCGGCCCGCCAGGACGCGGCGGCGCTGTCGGCGCGGCTGGCCGAGGCCACCGCCGCCCACGACGCGGCCGCCACCGGGCTGGCCGCCGCGCGGGAAGCCACCGCCGCCGCCGAGGGCCGCCTCGGTGAGCTGGAGGTACGGCTACGCGCGGTCGAGGCCGAACGCGACGCCGCGCAGCGGCGCTCGGCGCAACTGGTCGACCAGGTCAGCGACCTGGCCACCGCGCTGGCCCGGCTGGGCACGGGTGCCCGCCACGACAGATGAGGTCCCGGCGCCGGCGGGAACACCGCCCCGGCGTAGCGCTGGGTTCGGGTTCAGGCTCCGCGGGCGTACGCGACGATCTGCCACAGCATGACACCGGCCGCAGTGGTGGCGAACGCCGCGGTGAGCAGCGTCGGCCAGGCCCGGCTGAGCCGGTGGGTGATGGTCAGCCAGGCCAGCACGATCAGCGGCAATGTCACCCGGATGAGTTCGCCGACAACGACGCCGCGAAAGAACGGATCACCGAGAGCGAGGAGGCGCCACGGTGGTGCCTGGATGATCGCGTGCCAGCCTTCGGCGGACAGGAGCCCGCAGGCGGCGCCTGCCGCGAGTGCGGCGCGCCGTGGTGTGCCGGCGCCGATGGTATGGCCGAGCCAGCCGAGCAGGGGCCCGGCGAGAAGGGATCCGGCCAGCCACACCGCGGTCATGACCGCGACCGAGTGCAGTCCGGCCAGGTCGGCGGGGCTGCCGTCGGCCAGGACGGCGCCGCTCCACCGTCGGCTGACGAACAGGATGAGCAGGTAGTACAGGACGGTCGCCACGGCCAGCAGGCCGGTGGCAGAGGTGACGGCCCGGCGTACGGTGTCCACGTGCCGGCCGGTCAGGATCGCGGCCAGGCCCCAGGCGAACCCGCTGGAGACCAGCGCCACCGCGACCTGACCGGCGATTCCGTCGAGGGCGTCGGCGGCGAACGCCAGTATCCCCAGCAGCGTCGCGACGGCGGTGACGCGCGCGGCTCGATGGGGTGCCCGCATCAGCGCAGCGCGGTGGTGGCGGCGGCCCGGACTGCGGCGGTCAGCGCCGAAAGCGCCGCCGACTCCAGCCGCCAGCACTGCCAGTACAACGGCACGTCCAGGTGCTGGCCGGCGGCCACCTCGACGAGCCGGCCGGCGGGGACGTCGACGCCGGCGGCGGCCTCGGGCACCAGGCCCCAGCCGAGGCCGAGCCGGATCGCCTCGGTGAAGCTCGCCGAGGCCGGCACGTACGACGTCGGGGGGTCGACGTCGCCTCCGGTGACCGCGCGGGCGAAGCGGTGTTGCAGGGTGTCCTTGCGGTTGAAGCAGACCATGGGCGCGGCGGCGAACGCCTCACCGGGGGCACGCCCGGCGAACCACGCCGATGCCACGGCGGGCGCGGCGACGGCGAGGTACCGCATCGCGCCGAGGCGCTGCACCCGGCAGCCCTGCACGGGCACCCGTTCGGCGGTGACCGCCGCCATCACGGTGCCGTCGCGCAGCAGATCGGCGGTGTGGCCCTCGTCGTCGGTGTGCAGCTCGAAGGCGACGTCGGGCACGGCGGTCAGGGCCGGCAGGAACCAGCCGGCGAGGGAGTCGGCGTTGACGACGACAGCCACCCGGGTCCGCCCGTGCGCGCTGAGCGCGCCGCGCGCGGCGTCGAGGGCTTCGTGTTCCAGCAGCGCCACCTGACCGCCCAGGCGCACCAGGGGCCGCCCGGCGGGCGTCGGCACGCACGGCCTGCCCCGGCGTACCAGCACCTGACCGACGACCTGCTCCAACGCCTTGACGCGTTGGCTGACCGCCGACGGGGTGACGTGCAGGGCCCGCGCTGCGGCGTCGAAGCTGCCGTGCTCGATGACCGCCTGGAACGTCGCGAGCTGAACCGAATCGAGCGCCATAAGCGATTCTAACGGTGCTGAAGAATCTTCAGCTGGAGTGTGGCGGCCGGGCGTCCTACCGTACGCAGCCATGGGTTCCGTGCTGGCCGGTTTCGGCTTCTCCCTCGCGCTGATCGTCGCCATCGGGGCGCAGAACGCCTTCGTGCTGCGCCAGGGGCTGCGCGGCGAACACGTCGGCCCGGTCGTGGCGATCTGCGCGGCCGCCGACGCGGCGCTGATGACCGCCGGCATCGCCGGCCTGGGCGCGGTCCTCACCGACGTGCCCGCCGTGGTGACGGCGGTGCGCTGGGGCGGCGCCGCGTTCCTGTCCGGCTACGCGGTCCTGGCGGCCCGCCGCGCCCTGCGCCCCGCCGCCCTCACCCCGGCCGACCGTCGCCCGGCCACGCTGCGCGCGACGCTGCTGACCTGCCTGGCGTTCACGTTCCTCAACCCGCACGTCTACCTCGACACGGTGGTGCTGCTCGGCACGGTCGCCCACCACGACCCGAACCGGTGGGCGTTCGGCGCCGGAGCGGCGACGGCGAGCCTGCTGTGGTTCACCGGCCTGGGCGTCGGCGCCCGCCGGCTGGCCCCGCTGCTGGCCCGCCCGACGGCCTGGCGGTTCGCGGACGCGGCGATCGCCGCGGTCATGGTCGTCCTCGCGGTGTCGCTGGCCACCGGTTGAGCGCCGCCGCCGGCCGCGACCACCCGCGCCGGCGGTCTGCGCGCACCGGCCGGCGCCGCGACACCTCGCCGGTGACCGGCGCGTCACCGGAGGTCGACGCCTGCACGCGACCGGGAATGGGTAGCATCCCCGGTGAGCCACCGAACAACTCCCACCGATTCGCCCGGCCGGGACGACCCCGCCGGACACCTGGCGTGGCCGGCTACCCTTGCGGGGGCGGCGGGGCGCGCCACGTCCCGCCCGGTGGGCGGGGCGCGGCCCGGCGGGGCGGGAATGACCCGGCCGACACGGACCGTTGGACCTGTTGACCAGCACCACGAACGAGGGGAAGTCGATCATGGGCGAGCGTATGCTGCGCGGAAGCCGTCTGGGCGCGGTCAGCTACGAATCCGACCGCAACACGGAGCTCGCGCCGCGTCAGACCCGCGAGTACCTCTGCGCCAAGGGCCACCAGTTCGAGGTGCCGTTCGCCGTCGACGCCGAGGTCCCCACGACCTGGGAATGCAAGTTCGACGGCAGCGTCGCCCGGCTGGTCGACGGCACCGAGCCGGAGCAGAAGAAGGCCAAGCCGCCGCGTACCCACTGGGACATGCTGCTGGAGCGCCGCTCCATCGCCGAGCTGGAGGACATCCTCGCCGAACGGCTCCAGGAGGTCCGCACCCGCCGCGGCCGAGCCTGACCACACGCGACGACGCCCCCGCAAGGATCACCCTTGCGGCGG
>NZ_JBHUVA010000156.1:0-3209 GCF_042670805.1 Micromonospora sp. NPDC057141
GTGTTAGCCGTCACCGAAGGTGACGACGAGTTGGTTCTTGCCCGTCATTGGTCTTGAGGAGGTCTCTGGCGTGGCCCTGGTGGGGTTGCGGTTGTTCGTGCGCGTCATCACCGTGAGGACGTTGATGCAGGTGGCGGCCCTCCCGGTGTTCCTTGGCCAGGCGCTCGGGAGGGCCGCTTGAGGTGCGGAGGCACCCGGGTGATGACGGTAAACGACGGTCCGGCTGGGGTCGAACGGCAGCTCGTGGCGGGTGAGTTGCGCTGTCCGGGGTGCGGGGGCCGGTTGGCGGGGTGGGGATGGGCGCGGTCGCGTCTGATCCGGGTTGAGTCGGGTGGCGGCTGGTTGGTGCGGCCTCGGCGTACGTGCTGCACGGGGTGCGCGGCGACGCATGTGCTGTTGCCGGTCGGCGTGCTGGTGCGGCGGGCGGATGCTGTCGGTGTGGTCGGCCACGCGGTGCAGGCGAAGGCGGCCGGGTTGGGTGCCCGTCCGGTCGCGGTGCTGGTGGACCGGCCGTTGGGGACGGTGAGGGGCTGGCTGCGCCGGTTCGCTGGGCGGGCCGAGCAGGTCCGGGCGTGGTTTACCCGGCTGCTGGTCGTGGTGGCGGTCTATCCGCAGGTTCCCGACCCGACCGGTTCGCTGTTTGCCGACGCGGTGGCGGCGATCACCGCCGCGGGGCGGGCGGTGGCCGGCCGGTTCGTGCTGCGCGACGTGACGGCGTGGCAGGTGGCCGGCGCGGTGTCAGACGGGCGTCTGTTGTCCCCGGGCTGGCCACCGGAGTGGATCAACACGAGTTCGCCCTGGTCGGTGGCCATGTGAGGCGGCACCCTCAGCACTTGTCGATCTTCACGGCGAGTGTTGAGGAGGGTTGTTGTTGAGCACTGCGGATGATGAGGCTCGGGTGCGGGCCGACCGCGCCCGAAAGATCGCGTTGTGGCGGTATCAGCTGATCCGGGAGGCGGCTGATCCGGCGTATTCCACCCGCCAGCGCGGGCGGATGGTGCGCCAACTGGCCGAGCGGGAGCATCCGGGGCCGTTCGGGACGCCGGTGCGGGTGGCGCGGGCGACCCTGGACCGGTGGATCACGGCGTGGCGTCGCGGTGGGTTCGACGCTCTGGTGCCCAGCCCACGGCAGGCCACCCCGCGGACCCCGGCCGAGATCCTGGACATGGCCGCGGCGTTGAAGCGGGAGAACCCTGACCGGACCGCCGCGCAGGTGGCCCGGATCCTGCACAAGCACCTCGGGTGGGCGCCGTCGGAGTCGACGGTGCTGCGGCACTTGAACCGCCTGGAGTTGATGGGCCCGCCCGCTGCGGCGGTGACGGTGTTCGGCCGGTTCGAAGCCGACCGGCCAGGCGAGTTGTGGGTCGGCGACGCCCTGCACGGCCCGGTCGTCGGCGGGCGCAAGACCTACCTGTTCGCGTTCCTCGATGATCACAGCCGGCTGCTGGTCGGGCACCGGTTCGGATACGCCGAAGACACCGTCCGTCTGGCGGCCGCGCTGCGCCCGGCCCTGGCGTCGCGCGGTGTCCCGGAGTCGATCTACGTGGACAACGGCAGCGCGTTCGTCGACGCGTGGCTGCTGCGGGCGTGCGCCAGCCTCGGCGTCAAGCTCGTGCACTCCGCGCCGGGCCGCCCGCAGGGCCGCGGGAAGATCGAACGGTTCTTCCGGACGGTCCGTGACCAGTTCCTCGTCGAGCTGTCCACGCCGGACAGTGATCTACTGGTGCCGGATCTGGTCAGCCTCAACCGGTTGTTCACCGCCTGGACCGAGACCGAATACCACCGCACCGCACATTCGCAGACCGGGCAGACACCCCTTCACCGCTGGCAGGCCGGCGACCCGCCCCGGCTGCCCAGCCCGGCCGCGCTGCGCGAGGCGTTCCTCTGGGAAGCCGCCCGCACCGTCACCAAGACCGCCACCATCTCCCTGCACGGCAACACCTACCAGGTCGACGCCGGTCTGGTCGGCCGGCGGGTCGAGCTCGTATTCGACCCGTTCGACCTCACCACCATCGAGGTCCGGCTGGGCGGCAAGCCGATGGGCCTGGCCATCCCGCACCGCATCGGCCGTCACGCCCACCCCAAGGCCAAGCCCGAAACACCCGAGACACCACCACCGGCCTCAGGCATCGGCTACCTGAAACTCGTCGACGCCGCCCACACCGCCGACCTGGCCAACCGGGTCAACTACACCGCCCTGTCGGGCCACATCGACCCCGCACTCCCCGAAAAGGACACCCCATGATCGACCGTCTGCAAGCACACTACGGATTCACCCGCATGCCGTTCGGCCGCGACCTCGCCCCCGGCATGCTGCACCGGCACGGCTCCCACGCCGAAGCCGTCGCCCGCATCAGCTGGTGCGTCGAACAACGCGTCCTCGGCGTGATCACCGGCGAAGTCGGCGCCGGCAAGACCGTCGCCATCCGCGCCGCCCTCGCCGCACTCGACCAGGTCCGACACACCATCATCTACCTCGGCAACCCCACCATCGGCGCCCGCGGCATCCACCACGCCATCGTCACCACCCTCGGCGGGGTCCCACACCCACACATGGCCATCCTCATCCCACAAGCCGCCGAAGCACTCGCAGGCGAACACGCCGAACGCGGCCGCACCCCAGTCCTCGTCATCGACGAAGCGCACCTACTCACCCACGACCAACTCGAAGGCATCCGCATGCTCACCAACCACGACCTCGACCGCTGGTCACCATTCGCCTGCCTACTCGTCGGTCAACCCACCCTCCGGCGGCGGATCAAACTCGGCGTCCTGGCCGCCCTCGACCAACGCATCGGCCTGCGCTACACCATGCCCGGCATGACCAGCGAGGAAACCACCACCTACCTACGCCACCACCTACGCCTGGCCGGCCGAGACGACCCACTGTTCTCCGACGACGCCGCCACCGCGATCCACCAATCCAGCCGCGGCTACCCCCGCGCCGTCAACAACCTCGCCCTCCAAGCCCTCATCGCCGCCTTCGCCGATGGCAAAGCCATCGTCGACGAATCCTCCACCCGCGCCGCCATCAGCGAAGTCACCGCCGAATAGACGCACCACAATGAGGACCACGACGTCACCGTGACGACCAGAGCGTCACCACGACGACAAACGCCCCGCCGACAACCCGCCGGCGGGGCATCTTCATACCCCTACAGCCGCACCGCCGATGACGGCTACATCCTCATCAAGAATGCCGGGCAACA
>NZ_JBHUVA010000157.1:0-3205 GCF_042670805.1 Micromonospora sp. NPDC057141
GCTGTGGGCCCGCCCGGTGTGTCGGGCGGGCCCACAGCTTCGGCCCTACAGACCTCGCAACGGCGTCTTCCAGATGCCGCGACCGTGGGTCGCGGCATACAGGTTTCCGTCGCCGCTGACGTGCAGGTCGAACACGGCGGTCAGCGGCAGCGCGGAGGATGAGCTACCGGGGTTGGCGCCGACCCGTCGCCAGTGGATGCGGTCCGGGGCGGCGCGCCGGTCGGCGACGAGCACACCGAGGTCCGTGCCGACGACCAGCTTGTCCCCGACGACGACCACGTCGGTGGCGGGCACGTCCGGGAAACCGACCGACAGGTCGGTCCAGGCGACCTGGATCCCGGCGGAGGTCTTCGTGAGCTTGCCCCGGTAGACGTGCTTGACGCCCGCACCCGGGCCCTCGACGAAGCGCCGGTTGAACCCGTTGAACACCAGGTACAGGGTGGAGTTCGTCGGGTCGTTGGGGTCGAAGGTCACCGCGTTGGGGTAGCGGTCGGGCAGCCCGGTCATGTCCAGCTCGGTCCAGGCGCCGCCCCAGTTGGTGGCCACGCCTCGGGTGAAGCCGGCGCTGTTGCAGTTCGCCTGGCCGCACCAGGCCGCCAGGTAGGTGTCCTTCGACGGGTCGGCCGCAGCGGCGGGGTCGGCGACGGCGTCGAGGCCCACGATCAGGCGGGTGCCGGTGTCGTCGAGGGCGTAGAGCTGCTGCCAGCCCCTGGCGTCATCGGCGGCGGCCTCCTCCGGGGTGTAGCTGAACGCGAGGTCGTGCCGCCAGAAGGAGTTGCCGCCGGCGACCCAGCGCTCGCTGGCCCCGTCGCGGACGTTCTTCGACCCACGGATCGCGCGGAACGGCGCGGTGAAGCGTGCGTTGACGTCCGGCACGGTGACGTCGAAGACCGCGCTGGTCGAGCCGTCGCTCTGGCCGCAGTTCGTCGTCAGCCAGAGCGCGAGGAAGACGTACTCGTCGAGGATCTCGCAGCCGTTGCGCGGGTTGACGATGATGTCCCCGCCGTCCCCGCCGAACGGGCTGACCATCTTGCTGGCCCCGGCGCGCAGCAGGGAGCCGCCGTTGTCCTGCAGGCCGCCGGCAACGGTGTAGCCACCGCCGTTGGGGTCACGGCCCGTGCCGACGGAGTAGTACTGCAGGGCACGCAGGGTCGCGTTGTGGTTGGTCCAGTCGGTGGCGTGACCGGCGGCGTCCTCCATGCTGGTGGCGGGGTCCAACGGGCGGGAGTAGACGCCACCGTCGTTGCCGACCAGGACGGTGCCGTCGGCGATGGCGACCGAGTGCTGATCGGCGTGCGTGGTCGACGGGCAACCGCCGGACGGGATCGACGGGTCGTAGCAGGGGAACCCGAAGTTCCAGTACGGCCCGATCGTCTTCCAGGTCGCGCCTGCGTCCTCGGTCTCGTAGACCTCCTCCAGGCCGACGTAGACGTGACGGGGGTTCGTCGGGTCGACCTCGACGAAGTTGTTGTACCAGGCCTGGACGCCGGGCGGGTAGCCCATGTCGGCGCCGATCGCGGAGCCGGAGTTCTCCAACTTCGTCGAGTCGGCGATGCGGGCCCACGGGCCGAGGACACCGTTGGTCGAGTGGTAGACCCCGGAGAGCGCGCTGTCACCGGCCGCCAGCCCGGCCGGGCTGGACTGCACCAGGTACAGGTCACGGCCGCTCGCCGATGCCGAGAACTCCGCGTTGCCCACGTCGGCGTTGTCGATGTCTCCGGCGAGGTTGACCCGGACGAAGCTGTCGGGCTGGCCGCCGCGGGTGGACAGGTAGTAGCCGTTGTACGCGGCGCCAGACCGCCAGGCCGCGTTGGCCAGGACGGTCCGCCCCTTCGTGCCCGGCTGGATCAGCACGTCGTTGATGATGTTGTCGTACGGCTTGGTGACGTCGGTGTCCGAGGCCGGGTTCGGCAGGAACACCAGTTGCCACCGCTCGCTGTGCCGCTTCGGGTTCGTGGAGTGCCGCCACAGCCCGCGGCTGGTGGCCGCGTACACCCAGCCGGCGCCGTCGAACTTCAACTGGTTGATGCTGCGCGACTCCAACTCGTCGCCGCCGACCCGGTCGGCCTGGGAGAAGTTGCTGCCCGCGCTGCTGGCCTTGCGGAGCCGGTAGACACCCGCACCGGTGTAGCTGGTGGCACCGGTGTTCGCCTCACCGGTGGCGTACCACAGCGTGTCCGCTGCGGCGTCGTAGACCAGGTCGCCGGTCGACAGGGCCAGGATGCCGTCCGAGATCGGCCGCCAGGTGCCGCCGTCGCCCAGCTTCTTGCGGAACACCCCGCCGTTGGCTCCACCGGCGAAGACCCAGCCCCGGCCGGCGGCGAGACCCGGTACGCGTCCGGCGACCAGGCCCGCGCCCCCGCCGGAGTTGGAGAACTGTGGGTCGCGGTAGTTCGGGTCGTCCGCGTCGTACGGCTTGTTCGTCACCTCGTGCCAGCGCGAGTCCGTGCCGCGCAGGCCCTTGAGGTCGGCCAGCGCGTCGCCGTACTCGCCCGGATCGACGGCACCGTACGGCGCGATCCGGGCCGCCGCCTCCTGCGAGGCGAACGTCTTGATGCCCGCCTGCCCGGCGTTCACCCCGGCCACCGGCTTCGGCCGCTTGATCGGCGGGGCGTCCTGTGCGTGTGCCGGAGCGCCTGTGGCCACCAGGGTGACCAGGGCCGCGACACCGGCGACGACGGCCCGGGTGGTGCCGCGCCGTCGATGATGCCCAATGACCATTTACGATCCTTCCGAGTGGACTCGGCGGACACCATCGTTGGCGCGCCCGCCCATGTCGGACAGTAGCTATCGGACACCGCCGAGAAAAGACCTGATGGTAGCCCGTATGGAACGACAGGTCTGATGGGCGTGGCTGACCGAGCCACTACCGGTCCGGTGCGCCACGCTCCTACCGCGCCGGCCCACCTACCAGCCGGGCGCCCAGTGCAGCGGTGAGAAGGGTGCCTTTCTATACCCTAGGCGTTAATAGGGTGCCCTTCCTTACACCTCAGGGCCGGCGGTGAGCAGGGGGGCGAGCAGGTCGCCGTGCCTGTCCACCCGCTTGAGCACCTCCGCAGCGGTGTACGGCTTCGTCGCCGGGCGCTTCCCGGCCGCGCCGGCCGCCACCTCGTCCCAGGTCAGCGGGGTGGAGACGGCCGGCGTCGACTGGGCGCGCAGCGAATACGGGGCGACCGTCGTCTTCGCCGCGCTGTTCTGGCTCCAG
>NZ_JBHUVA010000158.1:0-2776 GCF_042670805.1 Micromonospora sp. NPDC057141
CAAGAGGGTGTCGAGGTCCTGCGTCACAACATGATCATCGACGCCCTCTCTTCATACCCAGACATCGACCCCTGACATCGGAACTACTCGTCTAGGGGCCGGCTACGACGTCGGCGACCTCACCCGTGGCGGCATCCGCCCCCAGGTTTCCGTCTCGATAGCCAGCGTCACCTGGCACCACTACGACGAACCATGGTGGGCGGACCTACACCTCACCCGCGACCTGTCACCCAAGGCCGAACACGCCCGCCGGCAAGCCCGGCTGGCTCGCCTCGCCCCTCACATCCGCACCATCACCGGGCCAGGCTCCCTCAGCGACTCGGACGAAGCGTCCGCAGCCGCCGAGTGGCTACGCGCCCAGGGACACGTCGACCTCTGGCGCGACTCCGATCCCACACAGCGGGTGATTCGGTCAGTCCGGGAGTGGTTCGAGGTGGCGTTCCTGATCGCCCTTCACCATCCCAACCGCAACTGGCGCTGCCTGGCCACTTCACTGTCGGACCTCGGCGCACGACGAACCGTCTACTGGGATGTCGTCGACGCTGCCCGCAAGTACGCGACCCCGGATCGGAGAATCGTGTGAGCCACAACGTCGTGTATCTCGACTACCAGGCCACCACCCCGGTCGACCAGCGTGTCCTCGACGCGATGCTGCCGTTCCTCACACAGCAGTACGCCAACCCGTCCAGCCCACACCAGCCCGGCCGCCGGGCCGCCTCCGCCCTTCGAGCCGCACGCCGGCAGGTGAAGATATCCCTAGGCGCCGAGCACGACACAGAGATCGTATTCACCTCCGGCGCCACCGAGGCCAACCACCTCGCCATCCTCGGCACCGCTACCGCCAACCCGCGACCCGACGCCGACCACATCATCACCACCCCCATCGAGCACCAGTCGGTTCTGGCCACCTGCGACCACCTCAGCCGCGCGGGATACTCCGTCACCACCGTCCCAGTGGATCACCATGGGCGCGTGAACCCAGCCGACGTCGCCGTAGCCATCACCCCGCACACCGTTCTGGTGTCAGTGATGTACGCCAACAATGAAATCGGCACCATCCAACCAATCGCCGACATAGCCGCCATCACCCGCCGCCACAACGTGCTACTACACACCGACGCCGCCCAAGCCATCGGCGCACTCGACATCGACGTCAACCGGCTCGGCGTCGACCTGCTCACCATCTCCGCACACAAAATCTACGGCCCCAAAGGCATCGGCGCCCTCTACATCCGCCGCGGAACGCCCATACGGCCCCAATACGCCGGCAGCCAGGAGCACGGCTTCAGGGCCGGCACCATCAATCTCCCCGGCACCATCGCCCTCGCCGAAGCCCTACGCATCCTCGCCACCGAACGCGAACACGAAACCCCACGCATCGCGCAGCTACGTGACAGCCTCGCCGACCGACTACTCGCCGCCCTTCCACACGCTCACATCAACGGCAGCCCCGAACACCGACTACCCGGCAACCTCAGCCTCACCATCCCCGGCATCGACGCCGCCGATCTCATCGACGCCCTACCCGACCTCGCCATCTCCAATGGATCAGCTTGCGCCAGCGGGCACGCCAAACCGTCCCACGTCCTCACCGCCATCGGCCTGCCCGATTCCGACGCGCGAGCTACCATCCGCCTCAGCCTCGGCCGTGAAACCCGGGAGAGCGACATCGAACACGCCGCCCACCGGATCGGCAGCTCAGTCGCCACGACACCACCGCCGGGGTAAGCGTTGGCTACCATGCTCTCTGCATCAACTGCAGTCCATCAGCAGAAGCAAGACGCCACATGAACGGACTGTCAGCCAAAGTGGACAAAAACAGTGCAGTCGATCTTTAGCATCCCAGGTCAAGGAGTCTGCTCCCCGCCCATGCCGGGGGGATCCGTCCGTGAGCCGGGGCGCGCCCTCCCACGGGCGCCGCTCCCCGCGCACGCGGGGATGATCCCCGGTTGCCGCGCGTCGCGACGAACACCTAGCCCTGCTCCCCGCGCATTCCGGGCGCTGAAAATCAAGCTACGTGACCGCACCACCCCCAACGACGACGAGATCACCCGCGAGACCCACGTCAGCAGACTCGCCGAACTATGGATCGAAGAGATCACCACCGAGGAACGGATCGCACCACAGACCATCCACCGATACGCGACCAGCGTGCGCGCGGCGATCCTGCCCGCCCTCGGCAACCTGCGGATCCGCGAGGCCAGCGTCGGGCGACTGGATCGGTTCCTGCGCGACATCGCCAAGGACCGCCCCTCGGCCGCCAGGGGCGCGAAGGTCGTCCTGAGCCAGATGTTCGCCCTCGCCGTGCGCCACGGCGCGCTCCCCACCAACCCCGTACGCGACACGGGTCGACTGCGCAAACCTCGCCGCGCAGTCGTCATCCTCTCCGACGAACACCTCCAGGCCGTCCGCACCGCCATCCGCGACTGGCAGCGGCCGGTCCCCGGCAAGCCCGGGCCTCGGCACACCGGCGACCTGGCCGACGTCGTCGACCTCATGCTCGCCACCGGAGCCCGCATCGGCGAGATCCTCGCCCTGCGTTGGGCGGACCTGGACCTCGCCACCGCACGCCCCACCCTGACGATCTGCGGCACCCTGGTCTTCGTCACAGGCCAGGGCTTCTTCCGACAGCCCTGGACCAAGAGCGACGCCGGCTACCGCACGGTCGTCCTGCCCCGGTTCCCTGGGTGTCAGGGTTGGGTGAGACCAGCGGTTCAGAGCAAGTAGCCCTCCCGGGGCGAGGATGGATCTTCTCTCGATGACGATTTCCAGTTCA
>NZ_JBHUVA010000159.1:0-2523 GCF_042670805.1 Micromonospora sp. NPDC057141
GCAGCTCCACCTCGGCGTCGACCTGCTGGCGGCTCGGGGTGGCCGGCCCGCCCGGCACCGCCTCGAAGGACGCGCCGTAGCCCGGGTCCCAGGCGCTGTCTCTTATACACTGAGGTTTTCTCAACGAAGGTCATTACCAGGCGTTGTTGAGGACGAGGGCGGCTTTGACGATGGCGCCGATCCGACCGGGGCTGAGCGTGACGCGCTTCAGGGTGCGCCAGCGTTCCTTCAGCTCGGCCGCAGCTCGTTCGCCCAGCGCCCGAACTCCTCGCAGGAGTGCGTTGTAGGTGCGGGTGTCGGAGTGAAGTTGCAGGTGGGAGCGGCCAGGGGGCTTCTTGAACGGGTGGTGGATGCCGATCCCGGCGCCTTGATAGCCGGCGTCGGCGAGGGTGGGCAGGCCGTCGGCGGCCGCCTTGTACAGGGCTGACAGGCAGTGCATTCGGGCGGCGGTGATGTCGGGCACCGAGCCGGGCTCGGCTTCGGACACCCATAACGGGGTGCCGTTCGGGGCGGACAGGAACTGCACGTTCGCCCCGAATGCCTTGTGTTTCGCCGAATACCAGGTGTCCACCTCCTTGCCCGCGGCGCTCATGTGGGTACCGGCGACGCGGTCGGACTCGATCAGCGTGCCGTCCAGGACCAGGTGGTTCATGCCCCGCTTTCGGCACTCTGCAAGGACCCGGTGCAGATCCGGGGCCTGCTCGGCCAGGACGTCTATGCCTTCGTGCAGGTAGCGGCAGCCGGTGGCCTGAGAGATTCCCGCGTCCCGCGCCAGGCAGTGCACGCACGACCGCTCCCGGAACCAGCGCAGCACCAGCACGGCCTGCCGGAATGGTCCCAGCGCCCGCGAGCCCTTCGGGGTGCCGATCCGGCGACGATGGCCGGCCAGCAGCCGGGCGAGAAACTCAACGACATGACGCGGAACGTCGAGTACGGCAGCATAGGTGACCAACGTGAAGCCCCCGGTGACAGGCGGTCTTGTGAGAAAGACCTGTCCTACCAGGGGCTTCACGCCTGTCCACAGCCACCCTCATGCCCCAGCAACAGCGAGATCATTTCGTTGAGAAAACCTCAATGGCTCGGCTGATTTTGGTATGTCCTCGACGGGGTGTCGCTTGGCGCGGGCGAGCGCTGAGGGCGGGTAGTGGTTGGTGTGGGGTGGGTGGGACTTGAACCCACGGCCGGCGGATTATGAGTCCGCTGCTCTGACCAGCTGAGATACTGAGGTTTTTAGGGTGGGGTCGGTGGTGTGAGTGCCAGGGCGGTGGCGGTGAGGCAGCCGTCGATCAGGTGGGGCCGGAGCTGGATCCTGCGTAACTCGCGGCGAAGGACGCGCTCGAGGTCGTCGGGGATGGCGAAGGCGGTGTTGGCCATCGCTCTGCGCACGAGTGACCAGACGGCCTCGACGGGATTGAGGTCGGGCGCGTAGGGCGGGAGGCGGACGGTGGTGAGCCAGTCGTGCTCGGCCTCGTACCGCTTCAGCCCGGCCGCCAGGTGAGTGTTGAGGTTGTCCCAGACCACCACGATCGGACCGTCGGGCTGGATGTGCGCGCGGACCAGCAGGTCGCGGTAGTCCTGCCAGGAGAAGCTCTTGCGTGCGCCTTTGAGGCGGAGATGGGTGCGGGGCCGGTGGATGAGGCGGCTCGTCTCGCCGGGCTTGTAGCAGCACAGGGCGGCGATTGAGGTCCGGCGGCGGGAGCGGCCGCGGACGCGGATGACGGGGGTGTGCCCGCGTCGGCCCCAGGTCCGGGCACGGGGCGGTGTCATCGAGAAGCCGGCCTCGTCCTCGAAGACGATCCAGGCCCCGGACGCCGCCGCGAGCCTTTTACCCGGGGCCAGACCTCCTTCTTCCACAGCTCCACCGCGTGCTCGTCGCGTTCGAGTGCTCTGCGGGCTGGTGCCTGCCAGGACCAGTCGTGCCGTTTCAGCAGCCGCCACACCGTCGCCACCGACAGACTCACCCGAAGACGTCGGCGGATCAGCGTCTGGACCCGGGCCAGGGTCCAGCGTTCGTCTTCGAAGCCGTGCGCGGCCGGTCCCTTGCCGAGTTCCTCCTCGAGGACGGCGAACTGGGCGTCGGTGACGGTCGGGGAGTTCGCCGGACCCGCCGAGCGCAAGGCCTCCATGCCGCCCTCGCGCCAGGCACGACGCCAGCGTTCCACCGACCTCACACTCACCCGCAGATCCTTCGCGATCACCGCGGTCTTCTCACCCGCCGCGAACCGCATCCCGGCCTGTAACCGGATCCCTTCACGAAACGCCCGACGCTCAGCGGTCAGGCCTCCACCCTCCGGATACCTCATCCCACCGGCATACCACAGGGATCATGAACTGTCACCACCCGATGTCAACCCGAAAACCTCAGTAATACCGCGTCTGCGCAGGTGGGCGCGGTTGGCGCGGGAGGAGTAGGCCTTGTCCGCGGCGAACTGCGGGCTGCCGGCGGCCTGTCCCGGGGGCCTCGAACCCGGTCGGCAGGCGCTGCTCGCTCTCGCCCATCTGCGTAACGGCGACACCTACACC
>NZ_JBHUVA010000160.1:0-2413 GCF_042670805.1 Micromonospora sp. NPDC057141
GTTTCGTCACGTGACGAATCGTCGGGGCTCCGGGAATCGTCACGTGACGAATCTCGGCGTGCGACGGCCGACGCCACGGCGGCGACCACGGCCTCCCGCTGCTTCCTCGCCTCGTACGCCCGTTGGCGGCAGCTCCGGCGGCAGTAGTCCTTGCTCCGGCCGATGCCGTTCTGCTGGATCGGGGAGCCGCACCAGGCGCAGAGCTTCGCTCCGTCGGGGTCCCGGGGGGTGTCGTGCTTCATGGCGCATGACCGTACGCGGCACGTCTCATGGCGCGGCGGGTGGGCGCGGTAAGAGTTTCTCTACTCCATCAAGGCGGCCCGCACGCGGGCCGCGCGGCCCGCCGTCGGCCGGACCGCTCCTGTCTTCGCCCCGCTGCCCGGCCGCCCCCGGGCCGCTCGCCCGGAAGCGCCGGCGGATGACCCCGGCCTCGTTCCTCGAGGACGGCACCGACCCACGGCGTACGTCTCCGAGATGACGTACGCCGACGAGCACCAGGAGCACGAGCCCGGACTCCAGGGGCCAAGGTTTTGGCACTTTTGGGACCGCCCAACGCGCGCACGCGCGACGAGCACCAGGAGCACGTCGACGTCGTCGCACCTCTGGCACTTTTGCTCGTCGTCCCGCCGCACGGTCCTCGAACGGATCGCCCACACCCTTGCATTCCGATCCGAAGGCCCAAGCCGACAAGATCGTTACGGCCACAGCTCATGCACTACGGCACGGCGCTTCCGGTCACACCTCTTGCATTACGGCCGGAGCCGCCGCGAGGGGGTCGACCACGGCGCGGGAGACTCCCCGTCATGAGCACCGCGCGACGCCGTCTCGGCACCGGCCCGAGCACCACCAGGAGCACGACGACGACGGACGCCGCACCGCGGCTGCTGCCCGTCGAGCGAGTGGTGCCGGACGCACTCCTGGGGGACGTCGAGCACCAGGACGTGCACGCGCGAAAAGGCCGGCGGACGCTCGGACCGGGGATCGACGCGACGCCCTCGGTCGGGGAACCGCTGGAGTCTCCAAACGGATAACTTGCTCGGCCCCCGGGCGGGCGCGGGAGCAATGCTCACGCGATAACTTGCTCCGCCCCCGGGGGACTCTTCGGACCCAACCTGCTGCTGACTTCCGGGCCGTAGATGACGGCAGCAAGTTGGTGCATACGGTTACCGTATGCGCGCTGATCGGGGACGATCAGCGGTCGGTCCGAGCACGGACCGGGGGAGTTTCGGAGGGGGATCTCGTGCGGCCACAGCGGGTGTTTCCGGAGCAGCGGCGGCGTACCCGGCGCAACGACGAGCCGCGTCCGCACCGCCTGAATCTCCGGCTCGGTGACGACGAGAAGGCAGCCGTCGAGGCCGCCGCGAAGCTCGCCCGGCTGACCCCCTCCAGCTACGCGGCGCACGTCGCCGTGTCCGTGGCGATGAGCACGCTGTGGCCGGTCCCGAGGACCCGGCGCGAGGAGCTGCGCGAGCTGCTTGCCGCCCGGATCGGGCTGACCCGGATCGGCACGAACCTGAACCAGATCGCGCGGACGCTGAACGCCGGCGGCGACGTCACCCAGGAGCAACTGGAGGCCGTTCTGCAGCGCGTCGGCGAGGCCGTGCGGCGGGTCGACGAGGCGACCGTCGTGAACATGCGGCGCCGCCAACCCGAACCGCCTGACCTCTGACCCCTCCGCCCGAAGGCGGTCAAGGGGTGACGGCGGGCGCTTCCACGGCAGGGCTGGGCGAGGGAGTGGTGCGGCGGCGCAGGCGGGCCTGGAGTTCGGCGGTGTCGACGGGGGCGTCGTCGTGCTCCTGGTCCTCGTGCTCGCGGCGGCGGCGTGCAGCTGCTTCCTCGCGGCGGCGGGCGAGGTTGTCGAGCATGTTCGTGTACGCCTCGGCGACCTGAGCGGCCGACAGGACTACCGCCGTGTCGGCGACGTCGGCCAGGGCGAGGATCTCGCGGACCCTGCCAGCGACGGCTTCCGGGTCGGTGTTGCCGTCCTTGCCCTCGGCGGCCTCCGTGGCTGCGAGGTCGAGGCCCTTGCGGGTGACGGCCGTCCAGCCTTCTTCGGCGATGGCGACGCCGGCGCGAAGCTCGCCGTCCTCGGCGTCCGAGCCGAACAGCATGTCGAGGTCGTCCTCGTGGGTGTCGCCGCCCTCGATGCCGAGCATCTGCCGCAGGTAGCGGGTCCATTCGATGGCCCGGCGGCCCTTGGTGGCCCGCTCGTACTCCTGCCACTTGGCCAGGTTCCACTCCAGCGTGCCGATGCCGGAGGCGCTGCCTTCCTCGCCGTCGTCGGGCACCCCGTTGGCCAGGTCGCCGATGCGGAAGAGGAGTTCGAACGGCGTGACGTTCTCCCCGGTGGCGGTCTTGAGGTCGGCGCGGGTCAGCTCCAGTGCGGGCTGCTTGCCGTCCTGGGTCTTGGCTG
>NZ_JBHUVA010000161.1:0-2192 GCF_042670805.1 Micromonospora sp. NPDC057141
GCGCAAGGAAGGGCCCCCTGTTAACGCATTCTGTTGCACAGGGGGCCCTTCCTTGCGCCAGCGCGGCGGTCAGCAGCGCGGCACGTTCGGGTGACCGTACTGCCGCTGGTCTGGCAGTGGATCGTCACCTTCGTCCCGTCCGCCACCGTGCCGACCGAGGAGTACCCGGCGCCCGGGCCGGAGCGGACGGTCAGCGGGGTGCCGCTGGTGTCGACCGTGCCGGAGCCGGTGCTCGACGAGCCGTTGTTGTCGGCCGCTGCTCGTAGTGCAGGTGCGGGCCGGTGGAGCCGCCGGTGCTGCCGACCCAGCCGAGCACCTTGCCGTAGCCGACGCCCTGGCCGACCGAGACGTTGAAGCCGTCGAGGTGCGCGTAGTAGTAGGTGGCATAGCCGCCGCCGTGGTCGATGCGGACGTACTTGCCGTAGCTGGTGCCGCCGAGGTCGGCCGCGATCAGCGCGCCGACCGCCGCGAGGCCGAACCACCGCTTACGCATCCAGCACCTCCGATGTCAATAAGCTTCAATCGATCGCCTTCAGCGTGACAGGATCCTGCACCGGCCGAAAGGGGTCACGGCGGGCCGAACACCCCCACCGGTGGGAGCGCGCCCACCGCCGGTGAGCTGGTTTCGGGATTGTTACTCGTCCGTGTCCGGCCGGGGGTGGACGTGCACCAATGCAAGCGCTTACATGTGGTGACGCCCATCGGACCGGCGCCGGTTGAACACGACCGCGCCGGCAAGGAAGGAGAACGGCATGGCGGTCTTTGCCAGACCACGCCAGGCTCTCGCGGTCGCCGGCGTACTGGGGCTGGCGCTCAGCGTCACTGCCTGTGGCACCGGCGACGACAAGAGCAGCGACAAGGCGAGCTCCGCGGAATGCGCGGCATACGAGAAGTACCAGGGCAACGACGGCAAGAAGGTCACGATCTACTCGTCGATCCGGGACATCGAGGCCGACCGGCTGGACGAGTCCTGGAAGCAGTTCGAGGACTGCACCGGCATCGAGATCGACCACGAGGGCAGCGGTGAGTTCGAGGCCCAGCTCGGTGTCCGGGTCGACGGCGGCAACGCGCCCGACCTCGCCTTCATCCCGCAGCCGGGTCTGCTCAAGCGGTTCGTCGACGCTGGCAAGCTCAAGGCTGCCGGCGCCGACACCAAGGCGACGGCCGAGCAGAACTACTCGCCCGACTGGCTGAAGTACAGCACCGTGAACGGCCAGTTCTACGGCGCCCCGCTCGGCTCGAACGTCAAGTCCTTCGTGTGGTACTCGCCGAAGACGTTCAAGGAGAAGGGCTGGACCGTCCCCACCACCTGGGACGAGCTCATGGCCCTGAGCGACAAGATCGCGGCGAGCGGCACCAAGCCGTGGTGCGCCGGCATCGAGTCCGGTGACGCCACCGGCTGGCCGGCCACCGACTGGATCGAGGACCTGATGCTGCGGACGCAGACCCCCGAGGTCTACGACCAGTGGACCACCCACGGCATCCCGTTCAACGACCCGAAGGTCGCCGAGGCCCTCGACAAGGCCGGCACCATCCTGAAGAACGAGAAGTACGTCAACGGCGGCTTCGGCGGCGTCAAGAGCATCGCCACCACCTCCTTCCAGGAGGCGGGCACGCCGGTCACCACCGGCAAGTGCGCCCTGCACCGCCAGGCGTCCTTCTACGCCAACCAGTGGCCCGAGGGCACGAAGGTGGCCGAGGACGGCGACGTCTTCGCGTTCTACTTCCCGGCCATCGACCCGGCCAAGGGCAAGCCGGTGCTCGGCGGCGGCGAGTTCGTCGCGGCCTTCGCCGACCGCCCCGAGGTCCAGGCCGTGCAGACCTACCTGGCCTCCGGCGAGTACGCCAACAGCCGCGCCAAGATCGGCGACTGGGTGTCCGCCAACAACAAGCTCGACCTGGCGAACGTGCCGAACCCGGTCGACAAGCTCTCCGTGCAGATCCTCCAGGACCAGAAGACCGTCTTCCGGTTCGACGGTTCCGACCTGATGCCGGCCGCCGTCGGCGCCGGAACGTTCTGGAAGGGCATGGTCGAGTGGGTCAACGGCAAGGACACCGCCGCTGTGCTCCAGGGCATCGAGAGCAGCTGGCCGAAGTGATCTGAGGCGGTGGTGGGGCCCCCGCGCGGGGGGGCCCCCCCCCGGGATTTGGAACCCCGGGGGGGGTTGTGTGGGGGGGGTTTAAAAAAAAAC
>NZ_JBHUVA010000162.1:0-1943 GCF_042670805.1 Micromonospora sp. NPDC057141
AGGAGTTGGATGAGTCGTTGGCTGAGGGCTTCGGCGGTGTGGTGGTCGAACAGGTCGGTGGCGTATTCGAGGGTGGTGGTGATGCCGGTGGGGGTGCCGTTGGGTTGGTGGTGTTGTTGGAAGGTGAGGGTGAGGTCGAATTTGGTGGCGGGGAGGGGGATTGGTTCGTCGTGGGCTTGGAGTTGGGGGAGGTGCCATTGGCGGGTGCTGTCGTCGGCGGCGAGCATGACTTGGAAGAGGGGGTGGTGGGCGGCGGTGCGGGTGGGGTTGAGGGTTTCTACGAGGCGTTCGAAGGGGATGTGTTGGTTGGTGTAGGCGGTGAGGGTGTGTTGGCGGATGCGGTGTAGGAGTTGGGTGAAGGTGGGGTTGCCGGTGAGGTCGGTGCGTAGGACGAGGGTGTTGACGAAGAAGCCGATGAGGTGGTTGAGGGCTTCGTCGTTGCGTCCGGCGATGGGGGCGCCGATGGGGATGTCGGTGCCGGCGCCGGATCGGTGTAGGAGGGTGGCGAGGGCGCCTTGCAGGATCATGAAGGGGGTGACGTCGTGGTCGCGGGCGAGTTCGGTGATGCGGGTGTGGAGGGTGGCGTCGATGTAAGCGGTGACTTCGCCGCCGTGGTATGAGGGGTATGCGGGGCGGGGTCGGTCGAACGGTAGTTCGAGCTGGTCGGGCAGCCCTGCGAGGGCTGTTTCCCAGTACCGGACCTGCCCGGCGAGCACGCCGTCGTCGTCGCCGTCCGCACCGAAGAGTCCGCGTTGCCAGAGGGTGTAGTCGGCGTATTGGACGGGTAGTTGTTTCCAGTGGGGTGCGTGGCCGGTGGCGCGGGCTTGGTAGGCCTCTTGTAGGTCGTGTAGGAGGATGCCCATGGACCAGCCGTCGCTGGCGATGTGGTGCATGAGGAGTACGAGGACGTGTTCGTTGGTGTTGAGTTGGAAGATCCAGGCGCGGATGGGTAGTTCGTGGGCCAGGTCGAAGGTGTGCCGGGATGCCTGCTCGGTCAGGGCGGCGATGGTGGTGGGATCGGCCGGCGTCACCGTGATGTCTGGTCGGGCTGCTTCGGCGGCGATGATGTGTTGGTAGGGGTGGCCGTCGATGGCGGGGAAGGTGGTGCGGAGGCTTTCGTGGCGGGTGATGACGTCGTGTAGGGCGGTGGTGAGGGTGGTGGGGTTGAGGGGTCCGTGTAGTCGCCAGGCGAAGGGGACGTTGTAGGTGGGGCTGGGGCCTTCCATCTGGTTGAGGAACCAGAGTCGTTGCTGGGCGAAGGACAGCGGCAGTTGGTCGGGTCGTTGGTCTGCCGGGCGAAGTGGTGGGCGGGCGTGGCCGGTGTGGTCGAGGAGGCGGGCGAGTTGGGTCACGGTGGGGTTGTCGAACACGGCGCGGATGTCGAGTTCGACGCCGAGGGTTGCGCGGATGCGGCTGATGAGGCGAGTGACGAGGAGTGAGTGTCCGCCGAGGTCGAAGAAGTTGTCGTCGATGCTGATGGTGTCGATGCCGAGGATGGCGGTGAACGCGGCGCACAGGGCTGTTTCGGCGGGGGTGGAGGGTTTTCGGCCGGGTCCGGTGGTGTATTCGGGTGCGGGCAGGGCGCGGCGGTCGAGTTTGCCGTTGACCGATAGTGGGAGTGCGTCGATGGTGACGATGGCGGCGGGGACCATGTAGGTGGGCAGGGTCTGTCCGCAGGCGGTGCGGATGTCGGCCGGGTCCAGGTCGTTGCCTGGCTTGGGGATGATGTAGCCGATGAGGCGGCGGTCGCCGGGGCGGTCTTCGCGGACGATGACGACGGCGCGGTCGACGCCTGGTTGTGCGGCGAGGGCGGCTTCGATTTCGCCGAGTTCGATGCGGAATCCGCGGATTTTGACTTGGTCGTCGACTCGGCCGAGGTATTCGAGTTCGCCGTTGGGTCGCCAGCGGGCAAGGTCTCCGGTGCGGTACATCCGTTCGCCGGA
>NZ_JBHUVA010000163.1:0-1923 GCF_042670805.1 Micromonospora sp. NPDC057141
CTTTCGGCCCCTGGAGGGGCCGAAAGCTACCAAGATCTATAGAAGTTGGCAGCGACTGCGGTGCCGGGAGGGAGACGGCGCGCTCAGCGGGAAGGGCCCGGCGGTCAGTCATAGATCGCCTCCACCAGCCACCGGCCGGACTCGACCGCCAGTAGGAGGGCCGCGCCGTCGGCCAGGCAGACCTGGAACCGGGCGCGGCGGCTGGCCTCCGCCGGGGACCACCAACGCTCGTCCACCGGCCACGGGCCGGCCCAGCCGACGATCTCCACCGGCCGCGCCGCGCCGACGACCAGCCGCGCCGGTGCGGCGGTGAGCTGGAGCCGCGCGCTGACCCCGACTGGCTCGCCGGCCGCGTCGTGGACGGTAGCGGCGAGCGGAACGGGCAGCACCACGGCCGGCGAGGGCGGCGGCAGCCGGCCCGGCCACGGCGGCGGCGCCAGGGCCGGCGAGGGACCGCCGGCCCTTCGACCCACGCCTGCTGCGCCGGGTCCCTGCGGCAGGCGCCCCGGCCACGGGGCCACCACGCCGCCACCCGACCCGGCCGACCCACCGGCGCGGGCGGGCAGCCGCTCGTCGCCCCACGGCACCAGCCGCACCTGGTCGCCCGGTGACCGGCCGCCGCCGAGCACTGCGGTGACCACCGCCTCGGGGCCGAGGAGGCCCTGCACCCGGCTCAGCGCCCGGTGCGCCCGCTCCCGTTCCTCGCCCGTCTCCCCCCACAGCCCGGGTTGCAGGTCGGCCCGGGCGAGCACCCCGTCGGGCACCAGGCGCAGCCGGATGATCCCGGCCGTCGGGCGCACCGGGCGGGCGCCGGACCGGCCGGCGCTGCCGGAGAGCCAGCCGTCGAGCTGCCACCGCACCCGGTCGGCGATGGCCGCCGCGGTGAGCAGCCCGTCGTGCCGCCACACGCGGTGCAGCTCCTGGCCGTGGGCGGTGACCGCCTCGATGCCCAGCCGGGTGCAGGCCAGCCCGTGCGCGGCGAGCCGGTCGTGCAGCCGCTCGGCCAGCGCGCGGGCGGCGAAGGCGGCGGCGTCGACCCGGTCGATCGGCTCGTCGTGGTCGGCGGTGACCGCCAGGTCGGTCGGGGGCCGGCGGACAGCCAACGGCCGGTGGTCCCGGCCGGCGGCGAGCCGGTGGGCCAGCGCCCCGTCGAACCCGAACCGGGCCAGCACATCCCCGGCCGGCAGCGCGGCGAAGCCCGCCAGGGTGCGTACGCCGAGCCGGCGCAGCAAATCGGCCAGGGCCGGCCGGCCGAGCGCCTCCACCGGCAGGCCGGCCAGAAACCCGGGGGTGCCGCCGGGGGGCACCACCTGCCCGGCACGGGCCGCCAGGCCGGCGGCGAACACCCCGTCGGCGATGCCCACCTGGCTCTCCACCGCACAGGTCTGGGCGACGTGCTCGATGATCCGCTCGGCGGCCGCCTCCTCGCCGCCGAGGTAGCGGGCCGGGCCCCGGGCGGCCAGCGCGCAGGCGCCGGGGCGCACCACCTCGACGCCAGCAGCCAACTCCTCGACGGCGGCGACCACCGGCTCGAAGGCTCGGGCGTCCCGCCCCGGGTCGTGGTCGACGACGGTCAGCCGGGGACAGCGCCCCTGCGCCTCCCGCTTGCGCAGGCCCCGGCGGACGCCCTCGGCGCGGGCCGCCTCGGAGCAGGCGACCACCCGGTTGGCGTGCAGCACGGCCACCGCCCCGGTGGCCGGCACCCCGTCGACGATCTCGGCGGCGAGCACCGGCCAGTCCGGGCACCAGAGCAGCAGCGTCCGCACCGGCCCACCGGTCACGCCGGACCGACCACGGTGAGCGCGCCACGACGGGCCGCCGCGCCCGCCGGCAGCGCGGCGGACGACGGCAGCGCGGCGGACGACGGCAGCGCGGCGGACGACGGCAGCGCGGCGGACGACGGCAGCGCGGCGGACGACGGCA
>NZ_JBHUVA010000164.1:0-1829 GCF_042670805.1 Micromonospora sp. NPDC057141
GGCTCGGTGGTCGCCGACCTGGCCGGCGGCGAGGGCTCGGTCGCCCTGTCCGGGCTGAAGAACCAGCTGCGCCGGGCGCGTCCCGACTTCAGCGAGAAGAAGCTCGGCTACCGCAGTTTCCTCCAGTTCTGCAAGGCCGCCGCCACCAGCGGGGTCGTCGACCTGCGGTGGAGCGCCGACGCCGACGACTACCTGCTGACCGTGCCGGCCGCCTGAGCCCGATCCGGCGGCCTTCGCCGTTCGGCGTCCGGATCGGACGGTCCGTTGTGGTGCCCGACTACCGTGTGCAGTGGCGTCGCCACCCGGGCGTGGGGCGGTGCCGGTGGCGGATCCCTCGATCGCTAGGGTTGGGACGTGTCTCTATGGATGGCCGCGATGTGGGGAATGGTCGGCAGCGCCGTCGCGGAGGCACTGAACCTCTCCGCCATGATGCGCCCGACCAGCGAGTCCGGGGGCCGGTGGCAGTGGCCGTGGCGGGACCGGCGGGACCGGCCGATCGTCGTCTTCGCCGTCCTGCTGCGGGCGGCGGCCGGCACCGGCCTGGCCGCCGCGGCCGGAGCGGGTGGCCTGGCCGACACCGCGTTCGCCAGCTTCACCTTCGGGGTGGCCGCGCCGCTGGTGATCGCCAAGATGTTCGACCAGGTCCGGGTGGAACCGCCGGCCGACCCGCCCGCCGACACACCGGACGGTGAGCACGATGACGGCGCGTGACACCCGATGGCAGCGGTGGGTCGCCGCGTTGGCAGCCCGGCCGGCGACCACCACGACCGCCGCGCCGGTCCCCGCACGCACCCGATGGGCCGCCGCGCTGGCCGCCCGGCCGGTCGCCGGCCCGCGCCGTCCGTCGGCGACCGTGCTGGGGGAGCGGCACGCCGAGGGGGGCAAGCTCACCGAGCGGGTGAAGGCGATCCTGGCCGCCGTCCTCGGCGTCACCACCGACCAGCTGCGGGTCGACGCCGACGGCGACGTGGGCATCCGCGCCGGCTCCGCCATGATCTTCGTACGCGCCCAGGACGACCCGCCCCTGGTGGACGTCTTCTCACCGCTACTCACCGGCGTCGAGCCGACCCAGACGCTCTACCAGCGGCTCTCCGACCTGACCAACGGGCTGGTCTTCGGCCGGATCTACTGCACCGGCGGCACGGTGTGGGCCTCCATTCCCGTGTTCGGGCAGGACTTCGTGCCCACCCATCTGCTGCTGGCCGTACGCGCGATGATCGCCTTGGCCGACGACCTCGACGACCGGTTGCGCCTGGAGTTCGGCGGCAGCCGGTTCTTCGGGTCGGAGGCGACCGGGCTCACCCCGGTGCCCGACCCGACGGGCTATCTTCGCGACCTCGCCGACTCCGGCGCCTCCGGGGCGCGGGGCGCGGGCAGTGTCCTGGTCGACCTGCTGGCCGACCGGGGGCACACCGACGAGCTGCGGTTGCGCGCCGACCACGGCGACGGGCACGCCGCCGCCCGGTTGGCCGCTCTGCTCGCCGAGCGGGGAGACGCCGGGGAGGCCGAACGCTACTGGCGTGTCGCCGCCGACCTGGGCGACCCGGGGGCGTACGACGAGTTGGCCGCCCTGCTGGCCGCCGGCGGCCGCCCGGACGAGGCGATCGACCTGCTGCGCCGCTCCGTCGAGCAGGGCAACAGGCGCTCCCTGCCCCTGCTGATCACGCTGCTGACCGAGCAGGGGCGGCTCGACGAGGGCATCGACCTGCTGCGCCGCTGGGCGGCCCGGGTCGCCCCGCCGCCGAACGCCGGAGGGGCCTAGGTCGTGTTTCAGAGGTGGGTGCGGCTTGACGGCCGGAACTTGATCAGCCTGGCGGGTCGGTGATCGG
>NZ_JBHUVA010000165.1:0-1726 GCF_042670805.1 Micromonospora sp. NPDC057141
GCGCGTACGCGTACGCGCGTGACCTGCGCAACCTGCGCAACAACCCGACGTTTCGGCCCCGTTCGACCCGATTCGCACAGCACAGGCGTAACGGATCAGGGGCCTAGGACGTACCGGATCTTGGGAGACGCGAGCACCGCGCTCCCGACCTGCGAAAGGGAGCACCCGCCGTGCACGGCCGACACCAGGACCGCGACGCCCGTTCCGCACGGGTCGAAAGGCCGTCAGGCGTGCCGGGGGGAACGTCTGTTGCGCGAAGTGGCAGGATCAGCCCAGTAATGCGAAACGGCCAGGGATTAGACCCCCTGGCCGCTTCTGACGTCCGCCCGGCTACCACACCAAGGGACTCGTCTGTGTCCAGCGTAAGCGACGCTCCGGCGTCTGCAACACCCACCGCTCCGCGTGCCGCCTCACGGGACGCCAGAGGCCCCCGCTGCGGGTGCGGGAACAAGATCACCCGCGTACCCGGCAAGCGCCCCAAGATCTACTGCTCCGACGCCTGCCGCAAGCGCGCGAAGCGGCTCCTCGCCAAGATCGAGCGGGAAGCCGCCCGTGGCGGGTCGTCCGGCAAATCCGGACGCCTTGGGAATGAAACAACAGAGTTTCCCGGGGGGTCTGCGGCCACCGGGTCTCAAGGGGCCGAATCGGACGTGCCAGAGGCCGCCCACCTGCACGAACACCACGACCGCGTCCTCCAGGCCAGGGCCCGGAAGTCGCGCCGGTACGCCGGACGCCGGACGCTGTGGCGGATCACCGGCGACCCCGCGTGCAAGGGCTGCGGCCGGAGCCTGATGGACCCGGCCTCCGGCGTCATCGTCGGGCAGACGGCATCCGGGACCGCCGTGGTCCTGGGCCTCATGCGCTGCGGGCGGATCTGGCTCTGCCCCGTCTGCGCGGCGACCATCCGGCACAAGCGGGCCGAGGAGATCACGGAGGCCGTAGTCGAGTGGATCCGCCGAGGCGGCACCGCCTACCTGGTCACGCTGACCACCCGGCACGCGGCCAAGGACCGACTCGACGGCCTGATGGACGCCCTCCAGGGCTCCCGGTCCGGCACGGCCGCCGAGATCCGCGTCGCCAAGGCCAACGTCGCCGTTGCCGAGACGACCCTCCAGGAGGTCACCGACCGGACCCGTGCCGCCGTGAACGCCGCCCGGCTTGCCGCGCCCAAGGGCCAGAAGCGCGCCGCGATGGCGGCCGCGAAGGAGGCAGCCGCGGGCGAGCTGGCCGACGCGCAGGCCCATCTCCGCACCACGCAGGCTGAGCTGGCGTCCACCCGCCGGAAGGCGGGCGCCTACCAGCGGCTCATCACCGGCGGCACCTGGGCCGGGCGGAAGTGCGACCCGGAGGGAATCCGCGGCCGGATCGGCTACATCGGCATGATCCGCGCAACAGAGGTCACCGTCGGCCTCGCCAACGGCTGGCACCCGCACATCCACGCGATCGTGCTCGTCGGCGGCCGGACCACGGGCGAGCGTGCCGAGAAGCGGGTGGCCGGCACCTTCGAGCCGTCGGAGAACGCGCTCACCGAGTGGCAGAACCACTGGCGGACGGTCTGGGTCGGCGCCCTCCAGGGGATCAACCCGAAGTGGCGGCCGTCGGACGACTGCGACCGGACCAACTGCCCGTGCGGCGGCAAGGGCCACGCGATCGACTTCAAGCGGCTGGAAACCGAGCGCGACGCCAAAGACCTGGGCGAGTACATCGCCAAGACCCAGGACGGCAA
>NZ_JBHUVA010000166.1:0-1665 GCF_042670805.1 Micromonospora sp. NPDC057141
CAACCGGCGCAAGAAGGGCGGCAAGGGCGGCCGACCACCCACGTTCGATCCCGTCGCCTACAGGCAGCGTCACGCCGTGGAGTGCGGCATCAACCGGCTCAAACGCAACCGCGCCCTGGCGACCCGCTACGACAAACTCGCTGTCCGCTACGAAGCCACCGTCCACATCTCCATGATCAACGAGTGGCTACCTGCTCATGAAACACGGCCTGGGCTATGCCGGGTCCACGAGCCGGTACGACGGCAACCCGCGTCGGCGGATCAGCCACTCGGCGACGATCACGTTGGGCACCCAGCACAGGAACGGCACCGCGACGTAGGCGGTCTCGAACAGCGCCGCCGGATCCGCGTCCGGCGCGACGAACGGCAACTGGACGGCGATGAGCAGGCCGACCCACGAGCGCAGCGTGACGGCGGCGAACGTGAACGCATAGTTGCGAATCATCCAGGCTTGGTGCTGGCGCAGGTCCCGCCGCCGCGCCGTGTCGAATCCGCGCCACGCCGTGTACGCCCACAGCAGCGCGAGTGCGCCGAATCCGAAGAAGCCGGCCATCCGAGCGTGGTTGAACGGCGCCATGACCAGCGCGCACACCGACGCGATACCCACGGTGAGCAGGTACGCGACGCCGACCGAGCGGTGGGCCACCGGCCACCGGCGGCGTAGTCGGTGAGAGAACTGCCACGGCCCGAGCAGTAGCGCGAGCGAGGCGAGGGCGACGTGGACGTAGAACGCCAACCGCACCGGTAGCGGTGCGCCCACGTAGGTGCCGGCCAGCCCGGCGCCATCGTCGGCGAGGGCGCGCAGACTGGCGCTGGCGTACGTGGACAGCGAGATGCCCGCGATCATGAGCGAGGTGAGCATCACCGCCGTCCAGCCGATTCGGGACCGCCGGGCCGGTGCGCCGAAGGCCGTCCGGGCCGCCCGTGGCGCCACCGCAACCGCGTCACTCATGATCTCTCCCAGGAATATGTTAGTGCCATTCACAATGTGATTCGCACTAACATACGACGTGATGTTAATGTCGTCAACATGCCAGCTGGAGCTGCTCGCCAGACCTACCACCACGGAGCTCTACGGCAGGCGCTGCTCGACGGCGCCCGGGAACTGCTGACCGAGCGCGGATCGGAAGGCTTCAGCCTCAATGAGCTGGCCCGGCGGGTCGGCGTCAGCTCGGCGGCGCCGTATCGGCACTTCGCCGACCGCGAGACACTGCTGTCCGCGCTGCGCGACGAGGGGTACGACCGGTTCGGTGCCACCCAGCTTGCCGCCGCCGCGCAGGCGCACGACCCGGCCGACCGCATCATCCGCCTGGTATCCGCGTACCTGCGCTTCGCCGAGGACAACAACGCGGTATTCGGCATGATGTTCCGGTACTGGTCGTGGACCGAAGTGCGGGCCGACACGTTCGCGCCCCTGGTCGACGCGGTGACCGAAGCGCAGCGGTCGGGTGTTCTGCCCGCCGATCAGTCCGCCTCCGACCTGGCGCGTACGATCTGGTCCACCATCCACGGCCTGACCACCCTGCGCCTCAACGGCGGCCTGGAGAAGCTCGGCCTGGACGCCCCGACGGACCGGCTGATCCGCGACACGTTCGCGGTGATCCTGCGCCGCCCGGCTGGCCAGGACTGTGCCGACCGCGACTCCAGCGGCCGTTCCAGCCCGCC
>NZ_JBHUVA010000167.1:0-1629 GCF_042670805.1 Micromonospora sp. NPDC057141
CCAGGATCTTCGCGGCCATGGCCAGCTGGATGGCCGCCTGGATCATCAGCGCCCGCAGGTGGTTGCAGTAGTTGCGGACGTCGTCCGCGTTGTTGAACTCGGGCTCCCCGAGGATGAACTGGGAGCGGCCCTTGCCGGACTGCCCAGCGCCCCCGCCCTTGTTCGTCGTGCGGTTGACCGTGACGTTCACCGGCGGGACGAACGAGCCGCCCATCGCGCCGACGAACCCGCCGGCCGCCGCTCCCGCGTTCGAGAACTTGCTGCTGTTGCTGTGCGTGCTGTTCGCCCCGGACCGGGGCGGAACGTTCCTTGTGGCCACGACAGACCCTCTCTTGCCGAAGGTACGCATCTGTCGGCCCGGTGGTACTTAACGTATCTTGCCGACGCCACGAAGATACATCAAGCACCGATGCGAGGCAAGGATGTACCTTGGGAGGGTCATTGATGTACCTTCGGAGGTGTACCGCGCTCCGACAAACAGGGAGAAGCCATGCCATACAAGGCACCGGAGGGGAAGGGCTATGCCGACGTGGCGGCCCACTTCCGCACACTGATCAAGAGCGGGGAACTCGCGCCTGGCGCCACGTTGCCGTCCGTCGCTGAGATCCGTGAGCAGTTCGGCGTGGCGGCCAAGACCGTGAGCCGGGCCCTGGCCGTACTCAAGAGCGAGGGCCTGGTCAGCTCGCGCGGGGCGCTGGGCACGGTCGTCGAGAAGAACCCCATGGTGATCACCGGCGCGGACCGCCTGAAGCGCATGGAGAAGAACGGGATGCGCTACGCCCCCGGCGAGACCTCCTCCGGTCACCGCGTGATGACCCGGTCGGTCCACGACCCCGAGATTTGCACGGCTCTCAACCTGGAGCCCGGCGACGAAGCCGTGATCCGCATTCGCGTCTTCCGCCAGGACGACAAGCCGACGTCGGTCGGCGTCTCCGTCTATCCGCCCCACACGGTGGCCGCCGTCCCGGAGCTGGCCGACGACGTACGGATGGTGAAGCAGTTCGACAAGCTCTACAGCGAGCGCACCGGCCGCGAAGTCGTGAAGGGGCAGCGCACCGGCCACGCCCGGCAGGCGTCCCAGGACGAGCTGAACGCCTTGGAGATCGACGCCCCGGCCCACTCGGCCATCGCCGTCTTCGTCACGACCGTGACCTTCCACGACGACGAACAGGCACTCGGCTACTGGGAAGACGTCTACGCCCCCGGCGCCCGGGTGCCCATCGGCGAGTGACACATAGAGCCCTCGCCCAACGTCCCCAGGAGCCCCCGTCGGAGATCCGGCGGGGGCTTTCTGCTGCCCAGCGAGGGCGGCATCTCTGAGCGGTTTACATGGCCAGCCGTCTGCCGACTGCCGCTCTCGCTGTTGTGCTCGCGGACAGGCTGGCGGCGGAGGGGTGGGGGGCGCGTGGCGCTGAGCGGCCGTCTGACGGGGCGGGACGGGGGCTGAGCGCCGTACCCCCGCCGTCGCGGGGCTGGGCAGCGTGAGGCGACCGCACCGCCCGTCTCGGGCTGATGGGGAGCGGCTGCTGCCGCGATGTGGCCGATGCCGTCGAGCTGGTCAGCCCCGCGGCTCCGTCGGTGGCTGAGCGTCCGGCTGCTCGAAGAGGGGCAGGGCCTCCGGGCGGGGCC
>NZ_JBHUVA010000168.1:0-1604 GCF_042670805.1 Micromonospora sp. NPDC057141
GGCGGGCCATGTTCGCCATCGACGCCCAGAGGGTGCGCGACACCGACGATGCCGGCTTGCTCTCGTACTCGCGCACGAGGCGTCGGTGCAGCATCGGAACGTGTCAAGATTTTTGAGGCGGGTTGGTCAGGGTTTCTTTGAGTGAATCTGCTGGTCGTCCTGGTGTTCGGCGGGTGGGTTGATCCATGCCGCAGCGGGCAGGGCCGCTGGTTCGGGGTGTTTACGGACGAAGCGTTCGGGGTGGCGCTGGTAGGCGGTGGTCAGGACCTCGACACGGACCGCGTGGACGGTGCCGGCGTGGCCGTGGTGGACGTTGGACGGGGTGTGCCAGGCGATCCCGGAGTGCCGGTGCGCGGTGTTGTACCAGGTGAAGAAGTCGCGGCAGAAGGCGCGGGCTTCTTCGATGTTGTCAAAGCGGTCGGGGAAGCCGGGCCGGTACTTCAGCGTCTTGAAGTGCGCTTCGCTGTACGGGTTGTCGTTGCTGGTGTGCGGCCGGGAGTGGCTCTTGGTGACGCCGAGGTCGGCGAGGAGGAACGCCACCGGTTTGGAGGCCATCGAGGAGCCGTTGTCGGCGTGGATGGTCAGCGTGTCCCGGTCGACGCCCTGCTTGACGATCGTGTCGGCCAGTAGTTTCTCGGCGAGCACGCTGCTCTCACGGTCGGCCAGCAGCCAGCCGACGGCGTACCGGCTGTAGATGTCGATGATCACGTACAGGTAGAAGTACTGCCATTTCACCGGGCCGTGCAGTTTCGTGATGTCCCAGGACCAGACGGTGTTCGGGCTGGTGGCGACCAGTTCCGGCTTGACGCGGGCCGGATGGGTGGCCTGTGCCCGGCGTTCGCGGACCTCGCCGTGTTCGCGCAGGATCCGGTACATCGTCGACACCGACGCGAGGTAGGCGCCCTCGTCGAGCAACTCGTGGTAGACCGTGGCCGGCGCCTTGTCGGCATGCTCGGGATGGTTCAGCAACGCACGCACACTGTCACGCTCAGACTGTGACAACGCCCGAGGCTGCGGCTTACGCTCCCGCGGCACCCGTTCGGGCTTCGGGCTCTTGCGGTGCCGCCGGTAGTGGTTGGCCTGCGGCCGGCCGACCACGGCGCACGCCTTGCGCACCGAACCCAGCACGGCGGTCAACTCGACGATCGCCGCGTCGATCACGACCTCGGCTCGCTCCCGGAGTCCGGGCCGCTGCTGGTCGCGAGCTGACCCAGCAGCGCGGAGAGTTTTCCCTGGACCTCGATCACCGTCTGCGCCGTGGTCAGCTCCGCCGCGAGGCGCTCGTTCTCCCGCCGCAGCCGGGCCAACTCCTTGTCCCGCGCATCACCCGGCGGACGCCCCGCCGGACGGGCCAGAGCCTGCCGGGCACCCTGATCCCGCTGCTGACGCCATGTCGTGATCAGCGACGAGTACAGGCCCTCCCGCCGCAGCAACGCACCCTTACCCGCCTTGTCGAGCGACTCGTACTCCTCCAGGATCCGCGCCTTGTACGCGGCCGAGTAGGTACGCGACCTCGCCTTCGCCGGAACCTCCGGGTCAGGCACCTCACTGTTCGAACCCACCGGTGGTGGTCTCCTCGCTCGCCCTCAGCTCAACGTTTCAAG
>NZ_JBHUVA010000169.1:0-1591 GCF_042670805.1 Micromonospora sp. NPDC057141
AGACAGCGACGGCAGCGCGGCGGACGACGGCAGCGCGGCGGACGACGGCAGCGCGGCGGACGACGGCAGCGCGGCGGACGACGGCAGCAGCTCGGACGATCGCGGCGAGACGGGGCGGAGCCGGCCGGCGGACGAGCGGCCGGTGGCGGAGACGCCCGACGCGACGGGCGGACGGGGGATGACCCGGGTGAGCGCGTCACCGGGGAGCCAGACTTTGATCTCCTTGGGCCGGGCCGCCGCGCCGCGCCCTCGGGCGCAGACGGTGACCTCGCGCCGCCGCAGTCGGCCCCGGCCCTGGCCCAGCCCTTCCCAGATGCCCCGGACCACCTGCAACGTGACGTCCGCGCCGTCCCACCGGCCGTACGGGACGAGCACGCTGCCGCGCTGTCGCGCCCGGGCGGCCAGCCGGTTGGCCACGGATGCGGAGACGGTGGCCGGCACGGCGGCGACCACCACGTCCACCCCGTCGATCAGCGCGGCGACGACGGTGGGCCAGTCCGGCCCGGGCTGCGGCACCAGGGCGAGCCGGTCCAGGGCGATGCCGGCCTCGGCCGCCGCCCCCGCGCCGAAGGTCGGCACCCCCACCACGGCGCACCACGAGCCGGCCCGGGACGCCTCGGCGAGCAGCGCCAGCACCAGGGATGTGCCGCCGCTGCGCCGGGGCTGGCCGGCGGCGACCGCGATCGTGCTGCCCCGGCGCAGCCCCCGGTGGGGCAGCAGACCGGTCAGCTCGGGGGCCACCGGCAGCATCCGGTGTGCCCCGCCCGGGTCCGGCGCGCTCGCCGGACGGACCAGGCCGGCCAGTGCGGCGGAACCGACCACCATGCGGCCCGCCATCGGACCAACCCCCTGTCGTGCCTCGCCCCGTCGTCGCTGGATGTGCTGGATGTGCCCGTGTGCCGGATGTGCTGGATGTGCCGGTGTGCCGGATGTGCTGGATGTCAGTGGCGGTCAGGCGGCGAGGCCGTCGAGCGCCGGCTGGTGGGCCAACCCGAGGGAGGTCTCCACCACCGTCACGAACTGCTCGGCGGCCCGGAGCAGGTCGTCGGCCTGGCGGGCGCTGACCACCCGGGGAATGCCGGCCTCGGCGGCGGCGCGCTTGCCCGCACCGGCGGCGAAGAACGCGGCCCACTCGTCCAGCTCGGGGGCGACGGTGCAGAGCAGGACCCAGACGCTGGTGATGCGGTGTCGCCGGACCGGCGCGGGGCGGGCGCGGGCGGCGAGCACGGCTGCGGCGGCGCGGAGGGCGGCGAGGTGGGCCGCGGCGTAGCGCAGCCCGTCGGGGCGGGTGCGGGCGGCCTCCGCCAGCCCGTGGCGGGCCACCGCGAGGAGCTGGGCCGGGGTGCGGTGCGGCAGCACGTGCGCCGGCACCGTCGGTGGCTGGGCCGGGTTGGTCGGCATGGGGCTGTCTCCTCCACGTGGCCGGGGCCGGGCGCGGCGACCGGGGTCACCGGCACGGGCCGGGTCGAGTGGTGCGGAGGAAGACGCACCGGGTGGGGCCGGCCGGGTGTAGCGGCCGGTGTGCAGCCCGAACGCCCGCAACAGCGAGTCGATCATCCGGGCGGTCGAGGTCTTGCCGTTGGTCCCGGTG
>NZ_JBHUVA010000170.1:0-1556 GCF_042670805.1 Micromonospora sp. NPDC057141
CGGAACTTGTCAAGGCTGATGGGACCAGTGGGTGTTACGCCGTTTGTGGCATCGGTTGATCGGTAGCGGGTTCGGTGGGGTTGATCCAGACGGTGTCGGGCAGGTGCAGCGCCTTGGGTCTGGGTCGGCGGGAGAAGCGTTCGGGGTGTGCGGTCCAGGCGGCGTCGAGGGCGTGGGCGCGTTGCTTCTGCTGGGTCGTGGCGTGGCCGTAGTGGACGTCGGCGGGGGTGTGCAGACCGATGCCGGCGTGGTGGTGTTCGTGGTTGTACCACTGGAAGAACGTGTCGCAGAACGCGCGGGCGTCTGCCAGGGACCCGAAGCGTTCGGGGAACGTGGGGTGGTACTTCACGGTCTTGAACGCGGATTCGGAGAACGGGTTGTCGTTGCTCACGCGTGGGCGAGAGTGCGATCGGGTGACGCGGAGGTCGGCCAACAGGGTCGCGACGCGTTTGGAGGTCATCGAGGTGCCGCGGTCGGCGTGCACGACCTGCGGGACACCGTGGGTGGCGATGATGTCGGAGATGAAGTCGTGGGCGATCTCGGCGCTCTCGCGGGCGGCGACGTGGTGCCCGACGACGTACCGGGACCAAATGTCGATCATGACGTAGGCGTCGTAGTAGACGCCCTTGGCCGGGCCGGGCAGTTTGGTGATGTCCCAGGTGAATACCTGCCCCGGGCCGGTGGCGGTCAGTTCCGGGCGGGCCCGGGTGGGGTGTCGGGCCTGTCGGCGCCGGTCGACGACCTGGTTGTCGGCGCGCAGGATGCGGTAGAGGGTGGAGATCGAGGCCAGGTAGACGCCCTCGTCGAGCAGCGTCGCGAACGCCTCGGTGACGGTGGTGTCGACGAACCGGTCGCTGTCGAGCACGGCCAGGATCCGGGCGCGTTCGGCGTCGGACAGCCGGTTCGCCGGCACCGGCCGAGGCGTGGGAACACCCGCCTGCGGGGCACGGGCGCGTCGGTGGACGGTACTACGGGCGATCCCGGTCAGCCGGGCCGCCGCACGGCTCGACGTCGCCGCGGCCAGCAGCGCCGTGTGGGCATCGGTCAGGGCTTGGTCGGCCTGGTGTCGGTGTCCGCGCTCTCGGAGATCTCGGCCAAGAGCGCGTGTGCTTTTCCCATGATGTCCAACGCCGCCTCGGTCCGAGCGATCTTACGGTTCGCCAACTCCAACTCCCGACGCAGCCGCGCGATCTCGGCCTGCTCCCCACTCGGACGCCCGACACTCTGCCCGGGCTTCTTGCCCTCCAGCAGACCCGCGTCACGAGCGCGGCGCCACTCACTCATCAACGACGAGTACAAGCCGTTACGACGCAGATACCCATTCCCGTCGCCCTCGGCGACGGCCTGCTCATACTCGGCGAGCAGCCGCAACTTCTCCCCTGGAGCGAACGACCGCCGCCGCGGCCGGTCTGATCGGGGTCCTTCCGTCGTCATGGCCCCATCGTGCCCCACGAGCAAACGTGAACTGGAAATCGTCATCGAGAGAAGATCCATCCTCGCCCCGGGAGGGCTACTTGCTCTGAACCGCTGGTCTCACCCAACCCTGACACCCAGGG
>NZ_JBHUVA010000171.1:0-1530 GCF_042670805.1 Micromonospora sp. NPDC057141
GCCCCCGCCACCAGGCGGTGCGGGGTCGACGCGGCACGCGCCCACAGCGCCACGTGCACCGCCCAGTCCGCGCGGCCCTCCTCGGAGAACTCCCGCGTCCCGTCCAGCGGGTCGATGATCCACACCCGGTCGGCGGTGAGCCGACCTCCCGCGTCGGCGTGCCCGACCGCGCGGGAGTCCTTGTCCTCCTCGGACAGGACCGCGTCGTCCGGGCGCTGCGCCGCCAGCTCGGCGCGCAGGAGGTCGTGAGAGGCGCGGTCGCCGGCGGCCTTCAGCGCGGCCGGGTCACCGTGGCCGTGCGTGGCGCGTACCCGCAGCAGCAGCTCGCCGGCGCGGGCCGCGAGCCGGCGGGCGAGGCCTGAGTCGGTTTCCGGAGGGGTCAGGGTCGGCATGGCAGCTCCTCGCAGGGGCCGGTGGGAAACGCCCGGGCGGTCACTGGACCGCCCGTCGACTGAAGCAGCGGACGCTGAGCCAGGTCAGCGCCACGGCCACCCCGGTGAGCACGCTCAGGCACACCCACGCCGGGATGTGCGGCACCTCGGGCAGCAGCGCGCCGCGCACCCCCTCGGAGACGTACGTCATCGGGTTGAGCGCGGTGACCACCTGGTACCAGGGCAGCGACAGCCGCGGCCACGGGTAGTGGATGCACCCGGTCCAGATGATCGGGGTGAGGATCACCGAGAAGGTGACGTTGATCCGCTGCACCGGCAGGGTGGTGGCCAGGCTCATCCCGATCGCCCCACCGATCCACGCGCCGAGCAACGCGACCACGAACGCCAGGGGCAGCCCCTCCGGACGCCACGGCGCGGAGCCGACCACCAGTGCGCCGAGCGGGTAGATCAGGAGGGCCGCGAGCAGCCCCCGGACGGTGGCGATGACCAGCTTGCCGATCGCGACGAGGCTGGTCGGCAGCGGGGCCATCAGCCGGTCCTCGATCTCCATGGTGAAGCCGAACTCCTTCACCAGCGGCAGGGCGACGCTCTGCAGCGCGGTGGTGAGGGCGGCCAGCGCGATGATGCCGGGCAGGAAGAGGTCGGCGAAGTTGCGACCGACGATGCCCTGCCCGCCGAGGATCGTGTCGAACACGAAGAGCATGAACAGCGGCGTCAGCCCGACCTGCAGCAGGATGACCCACAGTTCCCGGCCGGTGACCATGAGGTCGCGGCGCAGCACGGCGGCGAACACCCGGCCGGCACCGGGCCGGGGGCGCGGGGTGACCGCCGGTCGCAGCGGGGTCGGCGTGTCGACAGCGGTCACCGTGGTTCCCTTCCGGTCAGTTCGATGAAGACGTCCTCGAGGCTCGGCTCGCCGATGTCGATGGCGTTGAGCGCCGCCGACCGTGCGGTGAGCAGGGTGACCGCCGCGCCGAGCAGCGCGGCGGGGTCGGTGGCCAGGTGCAGGCGCACGCGCAGCCGGCCGCGACCGGCCGGGCCCCCGCCGTTGCGGCCCGCCGCGCCGCCCCGCCCCCCGAGTAGGCCCGCGCCGGCCAGTGCGGCCAGGCCGCCGCCGGCCCGTGCCCCGCCGCCGGCC
>NZ_JBHUVA010000172.1:0-1450 GCF_042670805.1 Micromonospora sp. NPDC057141
GAGCAATGCTCGAAACCTGTGGATGAGCGTCGGGAGGCGTACCCTCCCGACGAGTTCCAAGCCAGGAATCGAGTAGAGCCCGCGCGCCAACGCGGGTGGGGAGGGTACGCCCGTGCTTACGGTAGTCAACCCGGAAGAGCCGACGCCAGCGGTGGTGTCTGAGCCGGTCGTGTCCGGTGGCTCGTTGATCGATGAGATCGTGCGTGACGGCGCCCGCCGGATGCTGGCGGCGGCGTTGGAGGCTGAGGTCGCCGCGTATGTCGCCGCGTACGCGGGCGAGTTGGATGAGCAGGGACGCCGCCTCGTCGTGCGTAACGGTCATGCCCGGCCGCGGCAGGTGCTCACCAGCGCCGGCGCGGTCGAGGTCGTGGCGCCGCGGGTCAACGACAAGCGCGTGGAGGAGGCCACCGGTACGCGCAAGCGGTTCGCCTCGGCGATCCTGCCCGCCTGGTGCCGCAAGTCGCCGCGGATCAGCGAGGTGTTACCGCTGCTCTACCTGCACGGGCTCTCGTCGTCCGACTTTGTGCCCGCGTTGCAGCAGTTCCTCGGCACCAGTGCGGGGCTGTCTGCGGCGACGATCACCCGGCTGACCGTGCAGTGGCAGGACGAGGCCCGCGCCTTCCACGGGCGGGACCTCTCCGGCGTCGACTACGTCTACCTGTGGGCCGACGGCGTGCACCTGAACGTGCGCCTGGACGAGGTGAAACTGTGCCTGCTGGTCATGGTCGGCGTGCGCGCCGACGGCCGTAAGGAACTCGTCGCGCTCACCGAGGGCTACCGCGAGTCGACCGGCTCCTGGGCGGACCTGCTGCGCGACTGCAAGCGCCGCGGCATGCACGCCCCGGTCCTGGCCGTCGGGGACGGGGCCCTCGGGTTCTGGAACGCGCTGCGTGAGGTGTTCCCGGAGACACGGGAGCAGCGTTGCTGGTTCCACAAGATCGCCAACGTGCTGTCCGCGCTGCCGAAGTCCGCCCATCCCGGGGCGAAGAAGGCCCTGGCCGAGATCTGGAACGCCGAGGACCGTGACCACGCCCGCCGGGCGGTGGCCGCGTTCAGGCTCGCCTACGGCGCGAAGTTCGGCAAGGCCGTCGCCAAGGTCGTCGACGACCTCGACGAGTTGCTGGCCTTCTACGACTTCCCGGCCGAGCACTGGGTGCACCTGCGCACCACCAACCCGATCGAGTCGACGTTCGCCACGGTCCGGCACCGCATCAAGGTCACCAAAGGGCCTGGCTCGAAGGCAGCCGGCCTGGCCATGGCGTTCAAGCTGATCGAAGCCGCTCAACAGCGGTGGCGGGCGGTCAACGCACCACACCTGGTCGCCCTGGTCCGCGCCGGCGCCCGCTTCGAACGCGGCAAACTCGTCGAACGCCCCACCGCCGAGCCGGTCACGACCGACACCGCAGCCGCCTGATCAAGATTCCTCATCCACAAGTCTTGACTATTGCTC
>NZ_JBHUVA010000173.1:0-1339 GCF_042670805.1 Micromonospora sp. NPDC057141
CCTAAAGGACGAGGATTCCCTCCACGCTGCGTGTGGAACACGCGGCGTCCGGGTGGGTTACCGCTTCACTGCGCGGTGCCGGGACAGATCCCGGTCTTACCTGCGCTCCACGGTCGTTGAAGTCCGCCTGTCCGGCGGCCTTGACATTCTTCGCGGCGTTGACGTCCCGGTCGTGGTGACTGCCGCACGGGCAGTCCCACTCCCGGACGTTCAGCGCCATCTTGTCGTTGATCCGTGCGCAGCCGGAGCACATCCGGGTGGACGGGAAGAACCGGTCCACCCGGCCGAAGGTGCGCCCGTACCTCTGCGCCTTGTACTCCAGCATGCCGGTGAAACCGGCCCAGCCCGCGTCGTGCACGGACTTGGCGAGCCGGGTCCGGCCGAGACCGACGACGCACAGGTCTTCGACGTACACCGCTTGGCTGTCGCGGATGATCGCCGTGGACAGCTTGTGCTGCCAGTCCCGCCGGGTATCGGCCACCCGCGCGTGAGCGCGAGCGACCTGCACGACGGCTTTCTTGCGACGGTTGCTGCCCTTGGTCTTGCGGGAGAGGGCCTGCTGCAAGCGCTTGAGCTTGCGCGCCGCGCGGCGCAGGAACTTCGGGGCGGTCACCTTCGTGCCGTCGGACATGACCGCGAAATGGGTCAAGCCCAGGTCGATACCGATCTCGGAGTCGACCGGCGGCAGGGTTTCGTCGTCGGTGGCGACGACGAACGAGGCGAAGTACCGCCCGGCCGTATCCTTGATCACGGTGACCGAGGTCGGTTCGGACGGCAGGTTGCGTGACCAGCGGACCGCGAGGTCGCCGATCTTCGGCAACCGCAGGCGGCCGCTGTCGAGGACCTTGAACCGGGCGTTGCGGGTGAACCGGATCGCCTGCCGGTTGTCCTTACGGGACCGGAACCGGGGCGGGGCGACCTTGCGGCCCTGGCGTTTGCCGGACAGCGAGTGGAAGAAGTTGCGGTACGCGGTGTTCAGGTCCGCGAGGGCCTGCTGTAACACCACCGCCGACACTTCGCCCAGCCAGGCCCGTTCCTCGGTGGCCTTGGCCTGGGTGATGACCCGCTTCGACAGGTCGCCTTCGGAGATGTACTTCTCGCCCGCCTCCCGCGCCATCTGGCGCAGCCTGAGCCCGTCGTTGAAAACCACCCGCGCGCACCCGAACGCCCTGGCCAGCTCGATCTGCTGGCCGGGCGTCGGGTAGACGCGGAACTGGTAACGGAGCTGCACGATCGTCACCGTACCATGTTGGTTTATGGCCGAACTTCAAGACATCCGCACTGGAAGACACTGTGTCTTCGCCATGCACGTCCATTTGGTCTTCGTGACGAAGTTCCG
>NZ_JBHUVA010000174.1:0-1323 GCF_042670805.1 Micromonospora sp. NPDC057141
CTGACTGTGAGGCTAGCCGTGTCGGCCCGGAAGGTGATGGGCTGATGCCTGGTGGCAGTAGATGTGACTCTAACCCTGACTGGCTTTGTGCCTTTGGCGGGACTTGTCCGTCCGCTGCTGCCGGCGCCGGCCCGGCGGGAGACGTTTGGCCTGATCAGGAGCTTGACCGCCAGTTAGTGGCTGGCGTGTCTCATCACAGTCCTGCCATCTCCGCACCGGACCGGACCCTTGCGTCCCCACGGTGAGGAGAGAACGCATGTCCATGCTGGCAGATCTGGTCGAGGTCGTCATCGGCGTCGACACGCACAAAGACACCCACACCGCCGCGGTGCTCGACACCCGCACCGGTGGGGTCCTGGCCAGGGCCACGGTAAGCACCGACCCCGACGGCTACGCCGAGTTGGCGGCCCTGGCCGAGCAGCACTCAGGGCTGCGGGCCTGGGCCCTCGAAGGCTCCGGCGGCTACGGCGCCGGACTGGCTCGGCATCTGGCCGATGCTGGCGAGCTGGTCGTCGAGTTGGACCGGCCACAACGCCCAGCCCGCCGCGCCGGCGCGAAGTCCGACCCGATCGACGCCGAACGCGCCGCCCGCGACGCCCTGGCCCGCACCCGCCTGGCGCAGCCCAAAACCGGCGCGCAACGCGCAGCGCTGCAGGTGCGGCTGACCGCCCGCCGGGCGGCCGTGGAAGCCAGCGCGGACACCCAGCGGCAACTACACGCGTTGGTGATCACCGCCCCCGAGGTGGTGCGGGCCCGCTTCCGCGGCCAGAGCACCCGGATCATGCTCACCACCGCCACCCGCCTACGTCCCACCAGCAGCGCCGACGTCGACGTGTTCACCAGCCTGACCGTGCTGCGCGACCTCGCCCGCCGCGTGCGCTTCCTCGAAGCCGAAGCCACCGCCCACGAAAAGGCGATCCGCGCGATCGTGCGCTCCTGGCGACCGGACCTGCTACAACTGACCGGCGTCGGACCGATCGTCGCCGCCACCGTGCTCACCGCCTGGTCCCACCCCGGACGCTGCCGCAACGACGCCGCGTTCGCCATGCTCGCCGGTGTGGCCCCGATCCCCGCATCATCGGGCAAGACCGTCCGCTACCGCCTCAACCGCTCCGGCGACCGCCAACTCAACCGGGCCCTGCACACCGTCGTCCTGACCCGCCTGCAACGCGACGAGACCACCCGCGCCTACGCCGAGCGTCGCCGCGCCCAAGGCAAAACCGACCGAGAGATCAAACGCTGCCTCAAACGCTACGTCGCCCGAGAGCTCTACCGACGCCTCGAAACCCCAACCGAAGCACTTGACGCGGCATAGGAGCGTCC
>NZ_JBHUVA010000175.1:0-1240 GCF_042670805.1 Micromonospora sp. NPDC057141
GTGGAGGTGGTGCGGTATCGGACGGTGGGTGACGCCTCCTGTACGGCGGCGGTGCGTTCGGATGCCGCGAGTGTGGTGGCGGTGATCGAGGAGGTGGCCGCGACGCGGATCACCGAGCGGGGCGCGACCCGGGGTGACGATCGGGTCAGTGAGGCCGCGATGGAGGACCGGAAGCGGGAGGGGTACTTCTGATGAGCATCGACATGGCGCCGGTCGAGGTGGAGGCGCGGCCGATGGACCTGTTGCGGTTCGCCACGGCCGGGAGTGTGGACGACGGTAAGTCGACGTTGATCGGCCGGTTGTTGTATGACACGAAGTCGTTGTTCACCGATCAGTTGGCGGCGGTGGAGGCGGTCAGCGCGGCGCGGGGGGACGAGTACACGAACCTGGCGTTGTTGACCGACGGGTTGCGGGCGGAGCGGGAGCAGGGCATCACGATCGATGTGGCGTACCGGTATTTCGCGACGCCGCGGCGGAAGTTCATCATCGCGGACACGCCGGGGCACACCCAGTACACGCGGAACATGGTGACGGGTGCGTCGACGGCGGATCTGGCGTTGATCCTGGTGGACGCGCGTAAGGGTCTGGTGGAGCAGTCGCGGCGGCACGCGTTTCTGTGTTCGTTGTTGCGGGTGCCGCATCTGGTGTTGTGTGTGAACAAGATGGACCTGGTCGACTTCGACCGGGAGGTGTTCGAGGCGATCGCGGACGAGTTCACGGCGTTCGCGGCGAAGTTGGACGTGCCGGATCTGACGGTGGTGCCGGTGTCGGCGTTGCGGGGTGACAACATCGTGTCGCGGTCGGAGGACATGCCGTGGTACGAGGGTCCGTCGTTGTTGCATCATCTGGAGCGGGTGCACATCGCCTCGGACCGTAACCTGCAGGATGTGCGGTTCCCGGTGCAGTACGTGATCCGGCCGCAGTCCACGACGGTGACGGACTACCGGGGGTATGCCGGTCAGGTGGCCTCGGGGGTGCTCAAGCCGGGTGACGAGGTGATGGTGCTGCCGTCGGGGTTCACCTCGAAGATCGCGGCGGTGGAGACCGCCGACGGCCCGGTCGACGAGGCGTTCCCCCCGATGTCGGTCACGGTCCGGCTGGAAGACGAGATCGACATCTCCCGCGGGGACATGATCTGCCGGCCGCACAACGCCCCGACCGTGGCGCAGGACATCGAGGCGATGGTCTGCTGGATGGACGAGACCCGCCCCCTGACCGTCGGCGGCCGTTACGCCATCAA
>NZ_JBHUVA010000176.1:0-1230 GCF_042670805.1 Micromonospora sp. NPDC057141
CCTAATGAGTTCTGGGAGTTGGTCGGTGGGTGCGGCAGACTCCTGATGGGTAGCCGCCGGCGGATGAGCACTTGTTGCGCCTGGACTCGGAGTCCTGAGCAAAGATCGTGCCGCTGCCGGTTGGTGAGGAGAGTTGATCGCTGATGGGATGTCGTGCCCGGCCGGAACGGACGTGAGCACTGCTTCACTAGGTCGCTGATGGTTCTCCTGCCGGCTACCGAATGTGTCTGGGTTTCCTCTGGCGTGGGCGGGAGATGTGGTGTGCTGTTCGTGGGAGATGACTGGGCCGAGGATCACCATGACGTCGAGCTGATGGACGCCGCCGGGCGTCGGTTGGCCAAGGCCCGTCTGCCCGAGGGCGTCGAAGGCATCGCCCGGTTACACGCGATGATTGGCGTGCAGCTCGGTGACGCTGCCGACGTGGTGGGTGTCGACGCCGGGCAGGTGGTGATCGGCATTGAGACCGATCGGGGTCCGTGGGTGCAGGCGTTGATCGCCGCTGGTTACACGGTGTACGCGGTGAACCCGTTGCAGGCGGCCCGGTATCGGGAGCGTCTAATGAGTTCTGGGAGTTGGTCGGTGGGTGCGGCAGACTCCTGATGGGTAGCCGCCGGCGGATGAGCACTTGTTGCGCCTGGACTCGGAGTCCTGAGCAAAGATCGTGCCGCTGCCGGTTGGTGAGGAGAGTTGATCGCTGATGGGATGTCGTGCCCGGCCGGAACGGACGTGAGCACTGCTTCATTAGGTCGCTGATGGTTCTCCTGCCGGCTACCGAGTGTGTCTGGGTTTCCTCTGGCGTGGGCGGGAGATGTGGTGTGCTGTTCGTGGGAGATGACTGGGCCGAGGATCACCATGACGTCGAGCTGATGGACGCCGCCGGGCGTCGGTTGGCCAAGGCCCGTCTGCCCGAGGGCGTCGAAGGCATCGCCCGGTTACACGCGATGATTGGCGTGCAGCTCGGTGACGCTGCCGACGTGGTGGGTGTCGACGCCGGGCAGGTGGTGATCGGCATTGAGACCGATCGGGGTCCGTGGGTGCAGGCGTTGATCGCCGCTGGTTACACGGTGTACGCGGTGAACCCGTTGCAGGCGGCCCGGTATCGGGAGCGTCTGGCGGTGTCGGGGGCCAAGAGTGACGCCGCGGATGCGCACATGCTGGCCGACATGGTGCGCACGGACTCGCATCAGCTGCGGCCGGTGGCTGGTGACAGCGCCGAGGCCGAAGCCGTCA
>NZ_JBHUVA010000177.1:0-1218 GCF_042670805.1 Micromonospora sp. NPDC057141
CGCGCCGCCGGCTGACGGGTGTAAGCAGGGGCACCCTGTTGACGCTTCCGGTGGAGCCGGGCCCCTGCGCACGCCCTGCCGGCGCAGGCTGAAAGGACTTTAACCCGGCCCTTCACCACCGACCACGGACAAGATGGCAGACCAGGAGGCTTATTCACGGAGGGTTTCGGTCCGCTGTGCTTGATCATGAGAGCGGCCCTGCTCGGTAGCGTGACGGTTGCGAAGACGTCATTTTCTACAGGAGCAGGGCCGTTGAGCTGGAACGTTACGACAGGGCTGGACACCGATCAACTGGACGTGCTCGTGGAGCATGTCCACCGGATTCTCGTGGAGGACCCGGATCCGCCGGTGGCTCCCAGGCGGATGTGGGCGCTGGGGCTGTACAAATCGGTGGTGCTGGTGCTGTTCCTGCTGCGGCAGAACCCGGTCCAGTCAGCGGCGGCCGAGTTGTTCGGGGTCTCCCAAGCGACCGTCTCGCGCCGCTGGACTGTCCTGCTGCCGGTGGTGGAGAAGGCTCTGGCCAGGCATGTTCCCGATCCTGTCGGGGCTTCGGCCGGCCGTGTCGTGCTGGTCGACGGAACCCTGGTACCCACCTGGGACTGGGCGAGCGAGGGCACCACGATGTTCTCCGGCAAGCACCGCGACACGGGCTTCAACCTGCAGGTTGCCGCCACGCTCACCGGGGACCTGCTCGCGGTCTCGTCGCCTGTTCCGGGCTCGCGCCACGACATGCAGGCCTGGCGCCGGTCACACTTCCCCAAAGCCTTCGCCGAACGGGAGGGCATCGGCGATCTGGGCTACGTCGGCTCCGGACTGCTGACCCCACGGCGCAAGCCGCCGCGCCAGGAACGATCCACTGGGGACAAAGTGGCCAACCGTTCCATCAGCACACTCCGGGCCGCAGTCGAGCGGACCATCGCGCACCTGAAGGACTGGAAGATCCTCGCCACTCGCTACCGCGGCCCTCTCACCCGCTTCGCCCTCGTCGCCAAGACCGTCACCGCACTTGCCTTCTACAAGAAGGACTGGTGAAACCCCGTGAATAGGGCTCCGGCGGATGCGCGAGTTCATCGACACCCACGACTGGATCACCGCCTACCACCTGCCGCCCTACGCACCCGACCTCAACCCGGTTGGTCGTCCGGCAGCGGGTACGCCGCGTACCCGACGTCGCCGAGCAACGCGGTGAGAATCTCGGTCGGCCGGTCCTCGCCGGCC
>NZ_JBHUVA010000178.1:0-1197 GCF_042670805.1 Micromonospora sp. NPDC057141
ATTTTGACTTGGTCGTCGACTCGGCCGAGGTATTCGAGTTCGCCGTTGGGTCGCCAGCGGGCAAGGTCTCCGGTGCGGTACATCCGTTCGCCGGATTCGAATGGGCAGGCGATGAACCGTTGCGCGGTCAGGCCGGCCTGGTGCAGGTAGCCGCGGGCGAGGCCGGTGCCGGCGAGGTACAACTCGCCGACGACCCCGGGCGGCACCACATCCAGCCGCTCGTCCAGGACGTAGACCCTCTCGTTCCAGTTGGGGCCGCCGATCAGCGGGGCGCCCGTGCCGGACAGCGGCCCGCTCACGGTCGTGCACACGGTCGCCTCCGTCGGCCCGTACCCGTTGAACATGCGTCGGTTCTTCGCCCAGGCTGCGGCGAGTTCGGGTGGGCAGGCCTCGCCGCCGACGATCAGGCACTCGAGTTCTGGTAGCTGCTCGGGTCGTGCGCCGGCGAGGGCGCTGGGTGAGACGACCGCGTGGGTCACGCGCAGCTCGCGTAGGACGTCGGCGAGGACTTCGCCGGACAGGGGGCCCGGTTCGGGTAGGACGAGGGTCGCGCCGGACGTCAACGCCGTCAGGATCTCCGTGAGCGCCATGTCGAAGCTGAGCGAGATGAGCTGCGCCATTCGGGATCCGGGCCGCACATCCAGGATGTGCACGAGGTACGCGAACAGGCTGGGCAGACTCCGGTGGCTGACCACGACGCCCTTGGGTCGTCCGGTCGATCCGGAGGTGTAGATGGTGTATGCCGGGTGGGCGAGGTGGAGCGGGGCGAGTCGTTCCGTGTCCTGGAGGGTGGCGGTGCTGTGTCGTGTGATCGTGGCCGTCACGTTGGGGTCGTCGAGGAGGATCTGGTGGTTGTGGTGGGGGAGGTTGGTGGCGGTGTGGTGGTTGGTGATGGTGGTGACGGGGGTGGCGTCGGTGAGCATGTAGGTGATGCGGTCGGTGGGGTAGGTGGGGTCGATGGGGAGGTATGCGGCGCCGGTTTTGAGGACGGCGAGGACGGCGGTGATCATGTCGAGGGAGCGGGGGAGGGCGACGGCTACGAGGCGTTCGGGGGCGGCGCCGAGGGTGATGAGGTGTCGGGCGAGTTGGTTGGATCGGGTGTCGAGTTCGGTGTAGGTGAGGGATTGGTCGCCGTAGGTGATGGCGACGGCGTGGGGGGTGCGGGCGACCTGGGCGGCGAACAGCCCGGGCAGCGGC
>NZ_JBHUVA010000179.1:0-1140 GCF_042670805.1 Micromonospora sp. NPDC057141
CCATGAGGGAGACCGTGCCGTGGCGGATGTACTCGAACTCGCGGCGGGCCGGGCGGCCGGGCCGTGCCCGGCGGGTGGGATATTTGCGGGACTTGGCCTGGATGCCGGTCTTCTCGTCGATGCTGAGAAGTACCGTGCCGGCTGGGATGTCCTGGTAGAGGCGGCAGATGTTCTGGGCGTGGGTGAAGAACTCGGGATCGTCGGGGCGGTTGAGCCAGCCCCTGACCTTGTGCGGTTTGAGATCGGCCTCAGCCAGGATCCGCCCGACCTGACTGGCCGAGATCTCGATCCCCCTCGTGTAGGCCAGGTGCCCGGCGATCGCCTGGTGGGTCCACTGCGAGTCGGTCTCCGGCGGATCGCTCGTAGCGGTCGCCACGATCAACAGACGAACATCGAGGTCGTAGACCGGTGGCCGACCCGATCGAGGACGATCGGTCAGGGCCTTCATTCCCCGGGCCCGCCAGTCACGCCGGACGCGTCGTACTGTGGCGACATCGCAGCCGGCCTCGCGGGCAATGCGCTCGTTCGGGGTTTTCTCCCAGGCCAACAGCACGATCTTGGCCCGGCGGACCTCGCGAACCGCCGCGGTCGAACTACGGATCAGACGGTTCAGACGGCGACGACGGTGACGAGACAGGCGAATCGTGTCGCGACTTCGTATCCGGGGCACGAGCGGCCATGATGCCAACGTGATCACCACGCCTGTCGACGCGGCTCGGTACTCGGCCCCCGACCGGCACACTGGCGGTATGCCGGTACCTACCCGACACTGCAAAGACGACGCCGCAGCCGACCTCGACCACCACGCCGAACTGCACTGGCCGCAACTCGGCGGCATCGAGGTGCGCTGGCGTGGCGGATACGGCTACGTGATCGGCTACCTCGACGACGACGAGACCGATCTCGACGCCCCTGAGGAGACCGTGCCCCTGTGCCGGATCGGCTATCTGGGCACCCCGGACGACTGGGCCTTCGCTCTCTACCACCCGGCCACCGACTCCTACCAGGACACCATCCTGCCCGGCGGGTCCTTCACCGGCACACTTCAAGACATCCTCGACTGCGCATGCCGAGTACACCTAGCCAACACCCCACCAAAGCCGATACAACCCTGACAAGACTTCTGCGGGGCTGCACTAG
>NZ_JBHUVA010000180.1:0-1127 GCF_042670805.1 Micromonospora sp. NPDC057141
GAAGATGCACCTGTGACCAGTGAGAAGTTACGACTGGGTGCGCGATTGAGGGGGGGCGTGTTGGCCCGGAGGGTCTGGCTGGTGATCTTCAGCGCTCCGCGCAGCGGTCGGAGACCAGCCCGGCGATGGCGAGCATGGTGTCGTCGAAGTACTCGCGGCGCCCGGTCCAGCGCTGCAGGGGTCTCCACTGCTTGGGTTCGGCGATGGCGTGCTCGACGCAGATCCGCTCCGAGGACTGGGCTTTGCGGGCCCGTTCCCATGCGGTGATCTCGTCGGGCGGGGCGCCCTTCTTCGGTTTCAGCGGTGGGGCGGTGACCTGGCCGGGAAAGTCTCTGGCCAGCCCCTGGTAACCGGAATCGGCCTTGACCTTGACCTCGGGATACTGCTGGAGCAGTTCCTCGATGCCTTCGGTACGCAGGGCGGTGACGTCGTGCATGCGGCCGGGCCGGACGGCTCCGGCCCACAGCAGCCGGCCCTTGCCGTCGCTGATGACGGTGGGCTTCTTGGTGTTCCGCTTCTTCTTGCCCGAGACGAACGCCCGGCGTCCGGGGCGGTTCGCCGCGGGGCGGCGGACCTGGACCTCGGTGCCGTCGAGACGCAGTTCGACGCCTTCGGCCGCGGCGTAGGCGAAGACGTCCGCGAGGGTACGCAGCCGCAGTCCGGGCTTGCCGGGGACGGCGAAGCCCCGCGCCGCGAGCAGGGGCCGGATCTCGTGGACGGCCCGGGTGATGGTGGAGCGGTCCACGCCGTAGAACACGGCCAGGGCTTGGTGCGGGAGCTGGAAACGCAGAACGACCAGGGTGGCGATCACCCGGTCGGTGAACACCAGCCCCCGATCCGGCCCCGCCCCGGCCGCACGCAGCCGCTCATGACCACGGCGCTCGCGCAGCCGGCCCTCCTGCTGCGCGAGCCAGGGGCCGGCAAGCTCCTCAATCAGCTTCCCCAGCCGACGACGCGGCAGACCAGTACAGATCCGATGCGACAACACCCCACGCGCCCACCCCAGCCTCATGAGCAGCAATCATTCCGCAAGTCCAACCCGGCCCCTCACCGTCGTAGATCGCCACCCAGGCGGCCTCCACCGCCAGGTGCGGCCGGTGGTCCTCGGCGACGTCCCGCCCGAGCAC
>NZ_JBHUVA010000181.1:0-1072 GCF_042670805.1 Micromonospora sp. NPDC057141
GCCGCCAAACGGGCGGCCACGTCGATCAGGCGCCCTGGCCCTGGTTCTGCATCAGCCCGCCGTCCATGAAGTACGTCGACCCGGTCACGTAGTCGGCATCGTCGCTGGCCAGGAAGACGGCCAGCCGGCCGATCTCCTCCGGCTCGGCGGCCCGCTTCCAGGGGATGGACTGCACCTGCTCCTCCAGATAGGCCGGGTCGTCGATGGCCTTCTGGTTGAACGGGGTGAGCACCATCCCGGGCCCGATGTTGTTGACGTTGAGGCGCATCGGGGCGACCTCCAGCGCGAGGCTCTTCGCGAACTCCAGCAGCGCGCCCTTGCTCGCGTCGTAGTCGGAGCCACCGGCGCGCGCCACCTCCTGGTGGATCGACGTGATGTTGATGATCTTCCCGTGGCCGCCCTGGTCTCGGCGGTGCCGGACGAACCGCCGGGAGCAGAAGAACGCCCCGTAGACGTTGGTCCGGATCGCCCGGTCCCACGTCTCGGTGTCCAGGTCCGCCACCGGGATGCCGGAGGCGTCGACCCCGGCGTCGTTCATCAGCACGTCGAGGCTGCCGAACTCGGCGATGGCCGCGTCGAACATCGCCTCGACGTCCTGCTCGTCGGTGATGTCGCAGCGCATCACCGCCGCCCGCCGCCCGGCCCGCTCCACCCGGTCCCGGGTGTGCTCGGCCCCCTGCCGGTCGTGCAGGTAGTGCACCACCACGTCGGCGCCCTCGCGGGCGAACTCGATGGCGCTGGCCTGCCCGATCCCCGAGTCCGAGCCGGTGATCAGGGCCGTGGTTCCGTCGAGCCGTCCGGTCATCAGCGTGCTCCCTCCGGTCGTGCCGTGCCCGTCGGCACGGTCTGGCGCGGGCGGTCCGCGCGGGTGCGTGTGCTGTCTCGCCTGCGCCTCGATCCCGCCCGCTGCTCCTCGGCATCGGTGAGTTCCCCGGCGGCGTTGATCAGGCCGATGTGCGAAAACGCCTGCGGGAAGTTGCCGAGCTGCTCCCCGGTCACCGGATCGATCTGCTCGGCGAACAGGCCCAGGTCGTTGACCCGGCCGGCGAGGGACTCGAACAGCTGCCTGGCC
>NZ_JBHUVA010000182.1:0-1025 GCF_042670805.1 Micromonospora sp. NPDC057141
TCCGGCGTGAACCCGTCCACCCGAAGTACACCAAAGACCTCAAGCCCTATGAGATCGCGACCGGCTTCCGTTACACGGTGATCGCCACGAACACCGTCGGCCGGCAGCTGCAGTGGCTGGATGTCCGGCACCGGGCCCACGCGCACGTCGAGTCCGGCATCCGCAGATCGAAGGCACTGACCCTGCTGCGACTGCCGTCGTTCAAGTTCGCCCTCAACCAGGCCTGGTGCACCCTGCTCACCCTGGCCATGGACCTGCTGTCCTGGCTGCAGCTCCTCGCCCTCGACGGCCGACTGGCCCGCGCCGAGCCCGCCGCCGTCCGCGCCGGCCTGCTCGACGTCCCCGCCAAACTGGTCGACCACGCCCGCCGCCGCGAGCTCAAGCTCGACCCCGCCTGGCCCGCCGCCCAGCACGTCGTCACGGCCTGGGACCGCATCCAGGCCCTGCCCGACCCCGGCTGACCACCACACCGTCGTCCCGGCACACCGGAAGGAAGAGCCCGCAACACCCTCGGCGAGTGGACGCCGACGCCCACCGCGACGACACGCGGCCCACCGGCCTGACCCGCGACGACCGACCCACAGGGCGAACCGCCAGAAACCGGACACCCCAGTCGATCCCCTCACGCCGGCGCGCGCACGTGAATGATCGAGGCGTGGCGGGAACGTCACCGGCGTGATCTTCCACGCGGACCACGGGGCCCAGTACACCTCGGCCGCGTTCGCGCAAGTCTGCGGCCGGTACGGGATCCGCCGGAGCATGGGCCGAGTCGGCTCGTCCTACGACAACGCCCTGGCAGAGAGCCTGTGGCAGAGCCTCAAGCGCGAGGCCATGCACAGCGGGCTGTTCCAGACGATGAGCCAGGCGAGGCTGGAGATCTTCCAGTGGCTCACCTACTACAACGCCCGCCGACGCCACAGCGCGCTGGGCTATCTCTCGCCGCTGGAATTCGAACAGCAGCACCATGCCCCGACTATGCTCTCCCTCGCGGCATGAAACCCCTGTGTCCACCTTCCGGGGGGAGG